>NZ_JAVESS010000012.1 GCF_034006445.1 Desulfovibrio sp.
ACTACCTTAAAACACCCGTTTAGCGGCACACGCGAGTCATGGATAACAACATAGAAAAACGCATCCAGAGCCTGCGCGACAGGCTCAGCTACCTGGTGGACATTTTCGCCGGCAAGCACAAAGACAACGCCCAGTTGCTGGAAGAAAAGCTCACCTCCTTTGCGGCCCGCGTGCGGGCTGGGGAAATTGAAGACCCCTACGCAGAGCTGGCCACGGTCGAGGACCTTTTCTCCTATGTGGAACGCCGCCTTGAAGGCAGCATTACCGCCATGGACAAGGTGCGCATCGTGCGTCACCCACAGCGTGTCTGCCTGCGTGATATCCTGGAGAACGTCTACGACAACTTCACGGAAGTCGGCGGACAGGACGAGCACAGCCTCGACCCCAGCATGCTCATCGCCAGGGCCGTCATCACCCGGCGGCGCGGCAAAAAAACCTATACCCAGTCCGTCATGGTCATCGGGCAGGAAAAGGGCCACGGCGCGGAGTTCCGCAACGGCGGCTCGGTGAAGCCCTGGGGCAACGCCAAGGCGCAGCAGTACATGCGCGTGGCCGAAACCGAGGGCATCCCCATTCATGCCTACATCTTCACGCCCGGCTCGTATCCCATTGAGGACTACCCTGGCGCGGCACAGCAGATTGCCCGCAACATCTACTGCATGGCAGGCCTGCGGGTTCCCGTCATTGCCGTGATTTCCGAGGGCGGCTCGGGCGGCGCCGAGGCCATCGGCCTTGCCGACAAAAGGCTCATGCTTTCGCACGGCTACTATTCGGTCATTTCGCCCGAAGGGGCCGCCGCCATCGAGGGACGCCTCAAGTCAGGCGAGCGCGCCACCCCCGAGCTCATTGAGCACTGCGCCCAGAACCTCAAGATCACGGCGCAGGACAACCTCAAGTTCGGCTACATCGACCGCATCGTGCAGGAGCCGCCCCTGGGCGCGCGCCCCTGGCACTTCGACTTCTTCCGCAACCTGCGGCAGGAAGTTATCCGCGCTACCGACGAGGTGGTGGTCTCCACCCGCAAAATGCCCATTTTCAAAGGCCTGGCCCTCTCACGCCTGCGCAAGCCCGACGCCAACCTGGACGAAATGTACACCCGCTGGGGGCTTTCATCCAACGCCAAGGATTGCCTGCGCGAACGGCGGCAGCAGAAGTTTCTGCGCCTTTCACGCCAGGCCGCGCGTGACCGCAGGCCCTTTGTCACCAAGCTGGCGGGAGCCGCCTGGGACTGGATCTCCAAGCCCTGGGTCAGCTTCAAGTACGACTTTTACCGCAAGCATCAAAGGCGCATCCGCACCTTTGTGGAAGAAATGGACAACGAATGGGAAGTTTTCAAGGGTCGCCTGCTGGCCCCCTGGCGCAAACTCACCCGCAAGTTGCCCAACAAGCAGGACAGCAAGGCCAAGGAACTCATGGCCCTTTCCACCTGGGCGGACGATTCGCGCCGCCTCAAGTGGAACTACATATCCCCGAGGTACAAGGTTGACCGCACGGTCACCTGCCCCAACAGCGCTTCCTACGGATGTCTTGACCTGTGGGGGCCGGATCTCTTTGCCGAGTTCGCGGGCGTGTGCAGCCATTGCGGCTACCACTTCCCGATGGAACCGGAATGGTATGTGAGAAACGTCTTTGACGCTGGTTCGGTCTTTGAGTTCAACAGTGAAATCGAGGCGGGCAACCCGCTGGACTTCCCCGGCTTCAGCGACCGCATCAGCGACGCGCAAAAAAAGACAGGAGCCAAGAGCGGCTGCATGACCTTTGAGGCACGCATCGACAATACCAAGATGGTGGTGGCCATGCTTATGGGCACCTTCCGTGGTGGTTCCGTCGGCGCGGCCGAAGGCTACAAGTTTGTGGAAGCCGCCCAGCGTGCCGCCAAAAAGCGCTATCCCTTCCTGGCCTATGTGCACGGCACGGCTGGCATACGCATTCAGGAAGGCACCCACGGCGTCATTCAGATGCCGCGCTGCACCGTGGCCGTACGCCGCTACATTGAAGCCGGCGGCCTGTACATGGTGCTGTACGACACCAACTCCTTTGCCGGGCCTGTAGCCAGTTTTCTTGGCTGCTCGCCCTACCAGTTCGCCGTGCGTTCGTCCAATATCGGCTTTGCCGGTCCCGGCGTCATCAAGGAGACCACTGGTATGGACATTCCGCCCAAGTACCACCGCTCGTACCGCGCCTTGTCCCGCGGCCACATTCAGGGCATATGGGACAGAAGGCAGGTTCGGGCCAACCTGAAACAAGCTCTGCTCACCATTGGTGGCAGAAACCTGTACTACCGGTAGGTGGTGGAGTAGTGGTACTGATGTGTAACCAGTTGCTGTCGCCATCTCTAAGGCCCTGCGGGCCTAAGACCTGCCGCGCTCTGCTCACCATTGGTGGCAGAAACCTGTACTACCGGTAGGTGGTGGAGTAGTGGTACTGATGTGTAACCAGTTGCTGTCGCCATCTCTAAGGCCCTGCGGGCCTAAGACCTGCCGCGCTCTGCTCACCATCGGCGGCAGAAACTTGTACTACCGGTAGGTGGTGGAATAAGGACGCGCGCCCACCAGGCACGCCACGAGAGAACCCGAACGCCCGCGCCGCCCCGGCGGCACACGCGCCAAGCATATAACGGACCAAGCATGATTAATATATCTTCGCTGCTGGACGAAATAAAAGCCTCTCCCTACCGCGAAATCGTCATCCGCACCCCGCATACGGGCCGGGTCACCTTCGCGGGACTCACGCAGGGCGACAAGGCCGTCGGCCCCCAGGGCCAGTGGAAGGAAAAACCCGGCACCCTCATTGCCACGCTTGAACGCGAGCGCAATCCCAAGCCCATCTGCGCCCCTGAAAAGGGTGAAGTGAGCATTGTGCACAGCAGCCTTGAGGGCCAGTTCGTGGAGGCCGGCACTCCGCTGGCGGTGCTGCGGCACATGCTGACCAAGGACGAGGTGCAGGGCATCATTCTGCAAAAGACCCTGCATCTGTTCCGTGCGCCCGAACGCGCCAAATACTACTTCACGCCCGATGTGGACAAAAAAATCCGCGCGGCCGACGCGCAGTCGGTGGCTGTTCGCGACGGCATGGAACTGCTCATCATGTCGCGCATGAAGCGCGAGGTCCCCCTCAACTACACGGGGCCCGACGGCGTCATTTACGCGGTCTACTTCAAGATCAACGACAACATGGACGCTGGCGCGCCCCTTCTTGGCGTGTGCCCCAAAGACCAACTGCCCGCCATTCAGGACGTGATCATGCGCGTGCAGACAGAATGGACGGAAAAAGAATAGAGCAATTTACCTTTGAAAAACGTGAATGCTCTATCGCTATACTTTCGTGCAGCGCGCCACAGCGTGGCGTGGATTCAGCCGAAAATCGCATTTTTCGGCTGAATGAAAACTTTGAAATGCTTCTCGTTTCAAAGTTGATCTGCTCTAGGGCAAGCTACCTTTAAGCAGGAGCAATTTCCCGCTGAAATTGCCGTGAAGGCTGCATGGACTGGCCTGCGCCGTGAAGGCGCAAACACAGGGTGGCTGCTCTGCGACGCGCCGCAAAGGGGCATGCCGTACCTCTTGGGGATGCACATTCCCTTGGCTGAACGGCAGACGCCCCCTCGTAACAAGCCAGCCAACAACATGGAGGGTCATCATGGGCGAAGCCTTGCAAATACGTGTCACTGCCGTGACCTGGAACGAAGACCTGCTCGAAAAACTGTGGCCTCGACTGACGGAACTGGCCTTCAGCGTGCCCATCAAGCACGAGAAACACGGCGTGCTCGAGATGGTGCGCGCCCTGCACGAGGGCCTGCAGTTCCTGCCCTGGTCCGAGGCAAGACGCAAAGCCATGGGCCCCGGCATTGAAGAGGCCGCCCGCCTCAAGCAGGCGCTGGAAAACGCCCTGGCTGACTGGCAGCCCCGTGAGGCCAATATTTTGAGTGACAAACTGGAAGACGTACTGGATACTCTGGAAAAGGCTTTTGTTGCCTGACGTATCTGAACGCAGCAGTCTATTATTGGAGAGCATTCGCATGCTAAATAAAGTTATGATTATCGGCCGTCTGGGCCGCGACCCCGAGTTGCGCTACACTCAGAGCGGTTCGCCCGTGGCCAGTCTCAATATTGCTACTGACGAATCCTATACAGACCGCGAGGGCAACAAGGTTGACCGCACGGAATGGCACCGCGTGTCCGTTTTTCAGCGTCAGGCTGAAAATTGCGCCAACTACCTGACCAAGGGCAGCCTGGTCTTTGTGGAAGGCAGCCTGCAAACCCGCAAATGGCAGGATCAGCAGGGGCAGGACCGCTACACCACAGAAATCAAGGCCCAGCGTGTCCAGTTCCTTGACCGCAAGGGTGATGCCCCGCGTGAAACCGGCGGCGGCGGCCGCGGCTATGAAGAAGACTACGGCGCGCCCGCAGCTGCTCCCCGTGGCAATGCCCCGCGCGGCAGCCAGACCGGTGGCGCTCGGCAGCAGCCGCAGGGCGGCCGCAAAGGGATGGATGAGGATCTTGGCCCAGCCTTTCCCTCCGAAGCGTCCAACATGGACGACGTGCCCTTCTAGAGCATTTACCACTTGAAATGCTCGCGTACGGCAGGCAAAAGCCCGCCTACTCGCATTTCGTGGCAAGGATTTTCAGGAAAACCCTTGCAGAGCGGTTAACTCCTTTCATTCGTCAACCGCTCTAGGCCGAGCAGCCATTGCCGTTTGAATTGTCAGAAAAAGGCCGGAACCGTCAGGTTCCGGCCTTTTTCTTGTGGGGCATTGTAGTGTGGAATGTTTTGTGGGGGAGGGACCCTTTTGCAAAAGGGTCCCTCCCCCACGCCCCCACCTCCTAGAGCATTTAACACTTGAAATGCTCGCTTGCGGCAGGCAAAAGCCTGCCTTCTCGCATTTCGTGGCAATGATTTTCAAGAAAATCCTTGCAGAACAGTTAACTCATTTCATTCGTTACCTGCTCTAAAACCTTCAACACACCGCGCGGCCCTTCACGCAGTTTTCCCAACCTGCCGTCAATGCCCCCGATAATCACGCAAGACACGTCTGTACCCGTAGATTGCGAAAAAAAGCGCCATCGTCCTTTTCGCATCATGCAATGCCAGAATCAAGGTGGCGGCATCCTCAGCGTGCCCTGCTGCCGTAGTATTCTTTTTTTATGAACTTTTTATTACAATTTTAGCATGTTAGCGAATAAAACCTTGCTGCGGCTGTGGCAAAATATCATGAAAAACCGCCATGATAACTTCACCGTACACCCATGCTTTTTTTGCGCCCGAATGTGTGGGATTGCGCGTTTTTTTCCGGCTGAGGGCTTCTCTTTTTTAAAAACTTGCAGTATGATGGTATTTAAGTTTTTCGGCGGGGTTCAACGGCTTTTCGTATGTTTTTGCTGATGTTGTCAGGAAAAGTTGCGAGAGGTAGTTGACTTTTTGTTAGATTATTCACAAGATGCTGTTTGAAAGAAGCCCTTCCCATTCCGGTCAACGTGATTCCACGGGGGGAGGCTGTCATAACTAAAACACGGAGGATTTCGCGATGTCCAAATTGGTAGCTCCTCACGGCGGTAAGGGTCTGGTCTGTTGCCTGCTTGAAGGCAAGGCCCTGGAAGACGAAAAGAAAAAGGCTGCAGGCCTCAAGCAGATCGAGATTTCTTCCCGCGCCAAGGGCGACCTCATCATGATGGGCATTGGCGGCTTTTCGCCTCTGAACGGCTTCATGAACAAGGCCAACTGGAAGAGCGTGTGCGAGAAGATGACTCTCACCGACGGCACCTTCTGGCCCGTGCCTGTGACCCTGGACATCTCCGCTGACGAAGCCAAGACCATCAAGGCTGGCGAAGAAGTGGCCCTGGTCCGTAAGGGTGAAATCATGGCCACCATGAAGGTCGAAGAAGTCTATGAAATGACTGAAGCCGACAAGAAACTGGAATGCGAACTGGTCTTCAAAGGCGAAGGCCCCGACTCTGAAAAGTTCTGGGAAGTGGCCCCCGAAGACCACCCCGGCGTGAAGATGGTTCTGGCCCAGAAAGAATTCAACATCGCTGGCCCCGTCAAAGTGCTTTCGCAGGGTGAATTCCCCGAAAAGTTCCCCGGCGTCTACATGACCCCCGCCCAGCTGCGCGCCAAGATGGACGAACGCGGCTGGCAGAAGGTTGCCGCCCTGCAGTTGCGCAACCCCATGCACCGCTCGCATGAATACCTCGCCAAGATCGGCGTTGAAGTGTGCGACGGCGTGGTCATCCACTCCCTGGTGGGTTCCCTGAAGCCCGGCGACATCCCCGCTGAAGTGCGCGTGCGCTGCATCGACACCCTGGTTGACAAGTACTTCGTGAAAGACTTCGTCATCCAGGCCGGCTACCCCCTGGACATGCGCTACGCTGGCCCGCGTGAAGCCCTGCTGCACGCCACCTTCCGCCAGAACTACGGCATCAACAACCTGCTGGTTGGCCGCGACCACGCTGGCGTGGGCGACTTCTACGGCATGTTCGAAGCCCAGGAAATCTTCCGCAAGATGCCCGCGTCTGCTGACCCCAGCAAACGCCTGCTCTGCGACCCCCTGAATATCGACTGGACCTTCTACTGCAAAAAGTGCGACGGCATGGCCAGCATGCGCACCTGCCCGCACGGCAAAGACGATCGCGTCATCCTGTCCGGCACCAAGCTGCGCAAGATGCTCTCCGAAGGCGCGGAAGTGCCGGATCACTTCGGTCGCGAAGAAGTGCTCACCATCCTGCGCGAGTACTATTCCAGCCTTACCGAAAAAGTCGAAGTCAAGATGCAGCGTGCCGCCTCTGGTTCCACCATGTAAGGACGCCGCAGTCACAACGCGAAAGGACGCCCGCAAGGGCGTCCTTTTGTTTTGCCGCAGCGCTGCTGGCAGGCAACGCGCCATGCCCTCTTTACGCCGTGCATCTCTCTGCGCTATGCCGCCTGCACTGCTGTAATGCCCCCCATGAATCAAGCGGCCTTTAGGGGAGTATCCTTCCGGTTTTTGCCAGCCCGCTGTGCCTCCCGCTGTGCCGCCCGCTGTCCCGCCCGCTGTCCCGCCCGCTGTCCCGGCCGTGGTTCCTCCCGTTGTCCCTCCCGCTGTCCCTCCCGCTGTCCCTCCCGTGGTTCCGCCCGCTGTCCCGCCCGTTGCCCTTGGCCGCATACCCTGGGCTGCGATCTATTCGCCTCTGCGCTAACAAACTGCCATTTTTGCCGAAAAATTCCGACGCCCCCACCCCGGCGGCCATCTGCCCCAGTATTGCAAGGTATTGCCTCCCGGAGCAGCCCGTGCTTTACCTGAGGCAAAAAAAAGCCTATAGGTAAATGATACATTTCGGGCATAGAAGTCTTTGCTGGCTGCCATGAACGGGCGGCCCGAATGTTCCGGCGGGCGGGCCACCACTGGCCTGCGCTTTGTGCGTGCCCAGGCGGTTCCCGCTCAAACCCATCTACAGGTGGTCCATGAACCGATCCCACGAAATCGTTACCGGCGCCTTGTGCCTTGCCCTGCTGGGCGCGGCATTCTGCGCATGGAGCGCCCTTGGCAACGAGGTCAATCTGTGCGTAACGGCTGGCTGCTCACTATATCAAGATACGACCCTGGCTGGCATTTCACTGTGGTGGCTTGGCGCAGGCGCTTTCGCTGTTCTGAGTTTTCTGGCCCTGCTGGGCCTTGCGCACTGGGGCCGTATTCTTGCTGCCCTGACGCTCGCGGGTGATGTGGCGCTGCTGCTGGTCATGGCCCTCACCGCCCCTTGTGTAAGCTGTCTTATCGTGGCCATTTTCTTTGCCCTTACCTATGCGAGTTTTCGCCAGGCGGCGGCCGCGCGCGGCCGCTCCGGCAAGTTGGGCCGCTCGGCGCTTGTGCTTGTCTGGGGCCTGCTTTTTATCGTCAATCTTGGCGCTGTGGCCAAATCACAGGCCAATGTCTGGGCCATTACCGACAATGCGCAGGACGCCACGGTGCACATGTATTTTTCGCCCTCCTGCTCAAGTTGCCGCGAAGGCATTGCCCGCCTTTCCGGCCATGTGGACGTGGCCTTCTACCCCCTGGCGGAAAATGACACGGACGTCTACCGCGTGGCCCACATGCTGCGCAGGCTGAACCAGGGTGACAGCATGGCCGAAGCCCTGGCCCACGCGCAAAATGTGACCGCCCCCGGCGGCCTCGCCAACTGGAGCCTGGATATGCTCTGGCTGCGTTTCCACATGCTGCGCAACAAGTCCCATGTTTTTCTGGCGGGCTCCCATGCCGTGCCTTTCTTTGAATATCGCGGTCTGCCCTCCATGCTGGTCAAGCAGGGGCAAAACACCGGGCAGCGTGTCCCGGCGGGTTCCTCCGCCAGCATGGGCGCGCCTGCCGGAGGCATGACGGGCGGCGGCGCTGGCGCGGCCGCGACGCAGAGACCGCAGGGCGGCGCAAGCGACGTGCTGCCGCTGGACCCGCAAATAGCGGGACAGTGTGGCGGCCCTGTCCCCTGCCCAGAGTAGACCGGGCAGTCAGCCCCAGGCGGCATCGGAGCAGAGTCACGTTGCAGTTGTTGTAACAATAATATCGACATGGCCACCACTGGCGCAAAGGCGCCGGGCGCAGTTGGGGATGGGCAGCCATCCCATGCACGGATGCGGCTAAAGCCCACTTTGTGCAAAAAATAACGTAAGTAGTGCAGGCAAGCGGTAAAGGGGCTTGACGCCCTTTACTCTTCCACTTTATATGAAACAGCCTTACCCGTTAAGGCATGAGGGCGGCATGAAAGCAATGGCTTTGTTCAGAGAGCACAAAAGTGAAATCGTTCGCCTTTGGGCTGAAGAGGTTTTTAACACCTACCCATTTGAAACAACTGGTTTTTTGCGTACCCGCGAAGACCCGTTCAGCAATCCTGTCGCCAACATGACCAAGGAAGCGGCCGACGCGCTGTACGACGCCATGTCCGGCGAACACGTTGATCCTGCCCAGACCAAGCATGCTCTGGAGCGGTTCATCAAGCTGCGCGCCGTGCAGAAATTTGCTCCAAGCCAGGGACTGGGCGTTTTTTTTCTCATGAAGCCCATTCTGCGTGAGCATCTGCTGCCCAAGTTCATGGCTCTGGGCGATGTGGCGCCCTATATGGAAGCCGAATCGCGCCTGGACAGCCTGACCCTGCTGGCCTTCGACATGTACACAGAGGCCCGCGAGGTTCTGGCCAACCTGCGCATCACAGAAATTCGCAACCAGCACGCCCAACTGGCGCGCTGGGCGCAACAGCTGGAAGGCGGTTCGCCGCATCCGGTTGACGAACGCTGAAATCCACGCGCTTTCTGCCCGGCATCTTGCCCTTGCCGGGTTTTTCAGGCGTGCGGTCCAGGCATTTCTCAATATCCCGTGGTGGGCTTTTGAGGCAACTTTAGTGGAAGTGAGGTAGGGAATGTTCAATTCATTACTGCTGGTGCTGCTCATAGGAGCCACCGCCTGGGCGGGAGCGGCCATAGGGCTTGCGCCTCTGTTCGGCGTTGTGTTGCCATATGTGGCAGTCGTCGTCTTCGTCGCCGGTGTTATCTGGCGCATGGTGTACTGGGCCAAATCGCCCGTGCCTTTCTGCATCCCCACCACGGGCGGGCAGGAAGTGTCGCTTGATTTCATCAAGCCCAACCGGATCGACTGTCCCAGCAACACCTGGGACGTGGTGCGGCGCATGTTTCTGGAAGTGTTTTTCTTCCGTTCGCTGTTCCGCAACACTGTGGCCGATGTGCGCGAAAACGACCCCATCAGCAAGGGACCGCGTACCATCTATTTTTCTTCCAAGTGGCTGTGGGTTTTCGCCCTGCTGTTCCACTACTGTTTCCTGCTGGTTTTCATCCGGCACTTCCGCTTCTTTATGGAGCCCATCCCCTCCTGTATCAAGTTTCTCGAAACCATCGACGGCATCATGCAGGTGGGCTCGCCCCGCTTTTTCATGACCGGCGGTCTGGTGCTTGTGGGCGTGCTCTTTCTTCTGGGCCGCCGCATCTATGACAAGCGCCTGCGCTACATCTCGCTGTTCAACGACTATTTTCCGCTGTGGCTCATCATTGGCATCATCAGCAGCGGCCTGTGCCTTCGGTATTTCGACAAGACCGAAATAGCCCAGGTCAAGATTTTCGTCATGGGGCTTACGCACTTTGCCCCCGTGACCACTGCCGGCATTAACGCGCTCTTCTTCACCCACCTTACTCTGGTGTGCGTACTGCTGCTCTACTTCCCCTTCTCCAAGCTCATGCACATGCCGGGCGTGTTCTTCAGCCCCACGCGCAACCTGGCCAACAATTCCCGCCGGGTTCGCCACATCAACCCCTGGAATCCGCCCAAGCAGTACTTCACCTATGCCGAGTACGAGGATACCTATCGCGACGCCATGGCTGAAGCCGGGCTGCCGCTGGATAAGCAACCCGAAAAGGCCGCCGAGTAAGGAGTCTTCATCATGGCAAAATTACCTACGCCGCAAATGCTTGTAGCCAGCCGCCCGGAATTTCCGGTCGAAGACTGGCTTGACGTCAAGCCGGAATTTACGCCGGGCAGCTTCTGCTATCCGGCCAAAAAAGACACCATGGAACTGTTGCACATGCCCAATCCCCACGAGTGGGATCCGTCCGCCGAGGACTGGAACCTGCCCGAAAACTGGGAACAAATCCTGTGCGACGCCTTTGCCGACAGGCTTGAAAAACACCGCTCGCTCAAGCTGTTCATGGACATCTGTGTGCGTTGCGGCGCCTGTGCCGACAAGTGCCACTTCTTCCTTGGCACCAACGATCCCAAGAACATGCCCGTGCTGCGCGCCGAGCTGCTCCGCTCGCTCTACCGCCGCGACTACACCATGCTGGGCAAGATTCTTGGCAAGAAGGTCGGCGCCCGTGGCTGGGACGTGGCCGTAGTAAAAGAACTGTTCTACTACGCCTACCAGTGCACCGAGTGTCGCCGCTGCTCGCTCTTCTGCCCCTACGGCATCGACACGGCCGAAATCACCGCCATTGTGCGCGAACTGCTGCATGAAGTGGGCCTCGGCACCCACTGGATCATGGATCCGGTAAAGAACTGCAGCTTCACGGGCAACCACCTTGGCATCCAGCCCCACTCCTTTGTGGAAATCGTGGAAATGCTGGCCGATGACTGCGAAACCATCACAGGCATCCGTCCCAAGACGCCCTTTAACGAAAAGGGCCATGAAATCCTGTTCATCACGCCCTCTGGCGACGTATTTGCCGACCCCGGCATCTACACCTTCATGGGCTACCTCATGCTCTTCCACGAGCTTGATCTGGACTACACCTTCTCCACCTACGCTTCTGAAGGCGGCAACTTCGGTTCCTTCACCACCTTCAACATGGCCAAGAAGCTCAACGCCAAGATGTACGCCGAGGCCGAACGCCTTGGCTCCAAGTGGATTCTCGGCGGCGAGTGCGGGCACATGTGGCGCGTGATCAACCAGTACATGGACACCTACAACGGCCCCGCCCCGGCCAGCATGGAAGTTCCCGTGTCGCCCATTACGGGCACGGTGTTCAAAAATGCCGCTTCCACCAAGATGGTGCACATTGCGGAATTTACGGCTGACCTCATTCATCACAACAAGCTGAATCTTGATCCCAGCCGTAATGATCATATCATCACCACCTTCCACGACAGCTGCAACCCGGCCCGTGGCATGGGCCTGCTGGACGAGCCCCGCTACGTGCTGAACGCCGTGTGCAACAACTTCCATGAAATGCCCGAAAACACCATTCGTGAGCAAACCTTCTGCTGCGGCGCCGGTTCCGGCCTCAACACGGAAGAAATCATGGAACTGCGCATGCGCGCGGGCATGCCGCGCGGCAACGCCCTGCGCTTTGTGCAGGAAAAGTACGGTGTCAACCACATGGCCTGCGTTTGCGCCATTGACCGCGCCACCCTGCCCCCGCTCGCCAATTACTGGGCGCCGGGCGTCAATGTGAGTGGCCTGCACGAACTGGTGGCCAACGCCCTGGTTATGAAGGGCGAATGCAAGCGCACCATGGACCTGCGTCAGGAAGACCTGCCCAATGTGGTGGACGACGAGGACGCGCCCGAAGCACAGGGGGAGGGCCAATAAATGTATAACGCCAAAGCAGTTATCGTTGGGATCATAGTATTTGTGGCCCTGTTCACCTCCCCTTTCTGGCTGAGCATGATGGGGAAGGATTACAAGAGCACCGGCATTGAGCTGCCCAAGGGCGAAAAGGATTGCATCGAGGACGTGCAGTTCATGCGCGACCAGCACATGCGCCTGCTCAATGAATGGCGCGACGAGGCCCTGCGCAAGGAAAACCGCGTCTATGTGGCCACCAGCGGCAAAAAGTGGAACATCAGCCTTCAGAATACCTGCTTGAAGTGCCATAATGACTACAAGGGATTCTGTGAAAAGTGCCATACGGCTAACGGCGTTGATCCCTATTGCTGGACTTGCCACATCATTCCCCAGGGGAGCAAGTAATGAACAAGAGCAGAAGAAGCTTTCTGAAAGTGGCGGGCTTTTCGGCCTTCGCCCTTACCAGCGGCATGGCTGCCCTGTCTGGCGTTGCCCAGGCGCAGATTGCCCCCGGCAAGTATGAGCCCGCGGCCAATGCACTGCATGCCAAGCGCTGGGCCATGGTCATCGACACGCGCCAGTTTGCGGGCCCTGAAGACTACAAGCCCCTGAGCGACGCATGCCACGCCTTCCACAACGTACCGCAGGTTCCCGGCAACCAGGAAATCAAGTGGTTCTGGCTGGACAGCTACGCCCATGTCTTCCCTGACGACATGAACGCGCACCTGAACACGCACTCCCGCGAGTCCATGTACCCGCTGCTGTGCAACCACTGCACCAATCCGCCCTGCGTGCGCGTGTGTCCCACACAGGCCACCTACAAGATGGAAGACGGCATTGTGGCCATGGACTACCACCGCTGCATCGGCTGCCGGTTCTGCATGGCTGGCTGTCCCTACGGCGCGCGTTCCTTCAACTTCAAAGACCCGCGCAAGTTCCTGTCCAACCCCGTGCCCAATCCCGAATACCCCACGCGCATGATCGGCGTGGTCGAGAAGTGCACGTTCTGCGCCGAGCGCCTTGCCGTAGGCAAGCTGCCCGCCTGCGTGGAAGCGGCCAATGGCAAGATACTTTTCGGCGACCTGGAAGACCCCAATTCAACGGTGCGCCAGGCTTTGGCCGCCAATTACAGTATTCGCCGCAAGCCCAGCCTGGGCACCCAGCCCGGCGTCTACTACCTTATCTAGGGAGAACAGGCCATGCTTGAAAAATTGCTCGACGGTCCTAAGACCTACTACATGTGGCTGATCTTCCTGCTGGTTCTTATCGCGGGTTGCGGCCTTGTGTACCTCGATCAGTTGCAGAACGGTCTCTCCGTCACCGGCCTCAGCCGTGACGTTTCGTGGGGATTGTACATTTCGCAGTTCACCTATTTCGTGGGTGTGGCGGCCTCGGCCGTCATGCTGGTGCTGCCCACCTACTTCCATCACTACAAAAAGTTCAAACGCATGATCATCTTTGGTGAATTCATGGCCGTCGCGGCCGTGGTCATGTGCGCGCTCTTCATCGTGGTGGACCTTGGTCAGCCCCAGCGCATGCTCAACGTCATGCTTCACCCCTCGCCCCATTCCGTCATGTTCTACGACATGATGGTGCTCATCGGGTACCTGGGTCTGAACATCATCATCGGCTGGGTCACTCTTGAGGCCGAAAGGCACGAGATTGAGCCCCCCAAATGGATCAAGCCCCTTATCTACATCTCCGTCCTGTGGGCTTTCTCCATCCATACGGTCACGGCCTTCCTGTACGCGGGCATTCCCGGCCGCCATTACTGGCTCACCGCCATTATGGCCGCCCGCTTCCTGTCCTCGGCCTTCTGCTCCGGTCCTGCCATCCTGCTCCTGCTGATGATGGTGCTGCGCCGCCTGACGGGCTTCGAGCCCGGCAAGGAAGCCGTAAAGACCCTGACCATCATCATTGTGTACGCCATGTGCATCAACGTGTTCTTCTATCTGCTGGAAATCTTCACCGCCTTCTACAGCGGCGTTCCCGGACATGAAGAACCCATCCACTTCCTCTTCTTCGGGCATGACGGTCATCTGCCCTGGGTGAGCTACTGGATGTGGGGCGCTGTTATCATGGCCTTCGCTTCTCTGGCCCTGCTCATTCCGCCCAAGCTGCGCGAAAACCCCTGTCTGCTGCCCATCGCCCTCATCATGCTGGTGCTGGCCTCCTGGATCGACAAGGGTCTTGGCCTGCTGGTGGCCGGTTTCACGCCCAACATGTTTGAAGCCTTTACGCCCTACATGCCCAGCGCCAAGGAAATTGCCGTGGCTCTCGGCGTCTACGGCGTCGGCGCTCTGGTGCTTTCGCTGCTCTGGCGTATAGCCCTTGGCGTCAAGATGGAAGTGAACCACATGAACGACTAGGTTGACCGCGAGGTTGACCGCGAGGTCGGCCTACGGTGAAAAAAACCGTTGCCAAAGCCCCCGTGTTCGCACGGGGGCTTTCCTATATTAGCCAATTGTGATAAAATTCTCTTATCAGAGCTTGTGCGCCTTGACTGCGCCGGGTCGCCTGCGTGGCCCACAGGCGTGAAAGAGCCTGTGCTGGTCCCCCCTGTCTGGCGCATACGCCAGTGGCGACAGGGGCGACGGCGGCAGACAGGGGCGTCGGTGGCACGCCGCAAAGCAGCCCTCCGTCAGGATGCAGCACACGGCGCAACTATAAATTTACAGCGCCATCCGGTCGGGGAGACCCTCAACACAAAGTTGAAATCGGACAGAACGTTGCACAAACTCAGGGGCATGTCAGCGTCAAAGCCGCAGGTATGTGGCCAAATCCATAAGCTCAACAAGGCGGCATGCTTGACTTTCATTGCCCCCCAAAGGCATAGTACAGACCATTGCCATCATTATTTGCAAGGAGATCACGATGCAGCAAGCGCTTAAAGACGCCATAACCATTTGCAAAACTTTTTTGCGCAACGGCTATGACGCGCATGTCATCAATGCTCCCTTGCAGGAACATCTGCTCCAGAAGGTTGACCATCTGGCCGTGGACATTGCCTGCGAGCCGGACATGGACACCCTGTTCAAGCTTTTTCCCAAAGCCACGCCCACATCCGAAAATCGGGCACTGGCCGTTATGGAAGAAAACGGCGTCACATTCCGTTTTTATCCTCTTGAAGTGGCTGCGGCCGGACACCCCGAACTGTCGCTGGTCAGGATCACGCCCACGATGATCGCACTCTTGAGCCCGGAAGAGCGCCTCAAGCTGCGCCTCACCGGCTTCAATGCGCCCGAACCCAGCGGCGACGTGTATGACGGTTTTGAAGACATCAAGAGCGGAGCCATCTGCCTCGCGGGCCTGCCGGACGAAACCCTGCGCCACAACTATCTGCTGGCTGTTCGCGCCCTGCGTTTTGCCGCCAACTTTGACCTGCCCATTGAGCCCAACACCTGGCTGGCCATTATCCGCGCCTCCAGCCGCGTGCTTGATTACGTGCCCGCCACCGACATCATGGATGAATGGCGCAAGGTTGCCGCCGAAAACATGTACCGCTTCGTCCGCCTGCTGTTTGACGCCCATATCCTTCAGGGGCTCATCCCCGAAGTGGCGTCACTCTCCTGCCTGACGCAGATGCGCAACAAGGAAGGCGACACCGAAAACGTGTTCGAACACACGCTTGAATGTATGAAGTGCTATCCTGAAGAGGATTTTCACTACGACTGGCTGGGCACCATGGCCATGCTGTTTCACGATGTGGGCAAGCTCTACACCGGCGAATACTATGACGGCCTGTGGACCTACTACCAGCACCACCGCGTCGGCGCCAAGGTCACGCGCAAGATACTGCGCCGCCTGCACTTTACCCAGGAAGACATCGACCTTTTGTGCAACCTTGTGCGCAATCACATGCGTTTCCACTTCATGATGACGGACAGGGGCATACGCCGTTTCAAGGCGCTGGACGATTACCCCCGGCTTATCGCCATGGCCCGGGCCGACCTCAAGGCTCGCGACGGCATCCCCACTTCGTTCAACCACAATATGAAGTATCTGGACCGCGCGGAAACGCCGGAACAGATGCTGGAACCCCTGCTCAACGGCAATGAGATCATGAGCGAGACAAAGCTGTCGCCCGGCCCGCAGGTGGGGGTTATTCGTGATGCCCTGCTCAAGGCGCAGATTGCCGGAGAGGTCACGGATCTGGATTCAGCAGTGCTTTTTGTGCGGGACTACGCGCGGAAGTCTGTAGGGTAGTGGTTGGGGTTGATTTGACGCTGGTTTGGACTGTGTGACTGTTGGGGCCGTCTCTGAAATATGGGGCGGCCTTTTTTTTTTTGGTTTGATGTTTCACGTGCGGCTAAGTGGTGGCGGTTCTGGTTTGCTTTTGAGTTTTTGGGCCTGTCGCATAATTGAAATGTATGTGCCCTGCGGGCACGGCGGCTTTTCTTTATTTTAGTTTGGGCCGCCTCCGGCGTGGGCAGATGGGGGCCTGTTAGGGGCTGCCGCCCCTCCGAGGCCCCCTCTGCACTCCCCCCGGACGACCCCGCTGGGCTTGTCGTACATCTCCACTCCCACGGGTTAGCCCTTTAGGGCTTTCCATATTCCTCCATTCCGCAAGGGCTGCGCGGCTTCTGCTTCGGGAGCTTCCTCGCTTCGCTCGGCGATCTCCCTGCGCGCCGCGCAATGCCAGTGTCCGCTTTTGCTTTGAGAGGGAAAGGTGATGCGGCTCAGGTTGCTGCTCGTTCGGCAAAATAGCTATAGCGGTAAAAATCATTACGCGAGTCTGTGAATACCGCTCACCACGCAAACGACCAAAGCAGAAGAGACGCAAAGGGTTTGTGCCCGCCAGGTGTCATCCAAGCCTCTCAAAACTAGAGTCAAGGCACAAACCCTTCACCGCAACGTGTCTTTACACACAACGTGCCTTCCTCCAACAATAATACACCGCCATCCAAGGCCCCTCACAGCCAATGAGACGCCCTCACGATCTCTATCCTACGCGATGGCGCACACTGGCATTGCGCGGCGCGCAGGGAGATCGCCGAGCGCAGCGAGGAAGCTCCCGAAGCGACAGCCGCGCGGCCCTCGCCAATCTGCGGTGGTTGGAAAGCTCAGGGGGGGTAAACGGGGGGAGTGCAGAGGGGGCCTCGCCAGGGGGCGCAGCCCCCTTCACAGGCCCCTTCTGCCCCCGCCGGAGGCGGCCCAAACAACATAAAAGGAAAAGCCGCCATGCCCGCAGGGCACATGCACTTCAACCAAGTGACAGGCCAAAATAAAAAACAACGCTCCACACACAACGTGCCTTCCTCCAACAATAATACACCGCCATCCAAGGCCCCTCACAGCCAATGAGACGCCCTCACGATCTCTATCCTACGCGAAGGCGCACACTGGCATTGCGCGGCGCGCAGGGAGATCGCCGAGCGCAGCGAGGAAGCTCCCGAAGCGACAGCCGCGCAGCCCTCGCCAATCTGTGGTGGTTGGAAAGCCCAGGGGGGTAAACGGGGGGAGTGCAGAGGGGGCCTCGCCAGGGGGCGCAGCCCCCTTCACAGGCCCCTTCTGCCCCCGCCGGAGGCGGCCCAAACAACATAAAAGGAAAAGCCGCCATGTCCGCAGGACACATGCACTTCAACCAAGTGACAGGCCAAAATAAAAAACAACGCCCCATACACAACGTGCCTTCCTCCAACAATAATACACCGCCATCCAAGGCCCCTCACAGCCAATGAGACGCCCTCACGATCTCTATCCTAAGCGAAGGCGCACACTGGCATTGCGCGGCGCGCAGGGAGATCGCCGAGCGAAGCGAGGAAGCTCCCGAAGCGACAGCCGCGCAGCCCTCGCCAATCTGCGGTGGTTGGAAAGCCCAGGGGGGTAAACGGGGGGAGTGCAGAGGGGGCCTCGCCAGGGGGCGCAGCCCCCTTCACAGGCCCCTTCTGCCCCCGCCGGAGGCGGCCCAAACAACATAAATAGAAAAGCCCTCGTGTCCGCAGGACACAACAGCCACCTCTCAAAGGACAAACCTCGCATACTGCCACGCCGGAGACGGCCCAAACAACATAAAGAAAAAAAGCCTCCGTCCCCGCAGGGCACAAAAGCCACCTTTCAAAGGACAAGCCCTGTTTTGCTTTCTCTTGAAGCCTTGCCGCGAACGTTTCGCCTCCCCGCTGGAGGCGGCCCAAACAACATAAAGAAAAAAAACCTCCGTCCCCGCAGGGCACATGCACTTCAATCAAGCGACTGGCCAAAAAACTTAAAAGCACGCAGGAAGCACCGCCCACCGCGAAGGCGGCCCCTTCAACAAATCCCCTTGTGCTCTTTTCCTCCTCCCGGTAAACAAAAGGCGGGCCTTCACGCACAAGGCGAGGCCGTAACACCAACCAGCAGCCAGGACGCCCCCGGCCCCGGCAGGACAGCATGATCAACCTTCTCAATCTCACCCTTCCCGAACTGGAAGCATGGACGCAGACAGAACTGGGCGAACCCAAGTTCCGCGCCATGCAGATCTGGCAATGGATATGGCAGCGCATGGCCCGTGATTTCGACATCATGACCAACATTTCCCGGCCCTGCCGCGAACGCATGGCCGCCAAAGCCTGCATCGTCTGGCCGGAAGTCACCGCTGTGGAAGAAAGCCAGGACGGAACCACCAAGTTTTTGCTGCGCCTTGAAGACGGCGCGCAGGTGGAGACCGTCCTCATCCCCTCGGATTCACGTGAAGGCGTGCGCCGCTGGACTCAATGCCTTTCCTGTCAGGTGGGCTGCGCCATGGGCTGTACCTTCTGCTCCACAGGGCAGATGGGCTTTGAGCGCAACATGACCATGGCCGAAATTCTCGGCCAGATTCTCGTTGCCCGCGAACATCTGGGCGACACACGCCTGCACTGGCCCATGCTGCGCAACATCGTTTTTATGGGCATGGGCGAACCCCTGCTGAATTTTAGCGAAGTCATGCGTTCATTGCAGAGCCTCAACAGCGACAAGGGACTGAACTTTTCACCGCGCCGCATCACGGTGTCCACCTGCGGCATTGAAAAAAACCTCAAGGAACTGGGCGAATGCGGCCTGGCTTTTCTGGCGGTTTCGCTGCACGCGCCCAATCAGGAGCTGCGCGCCCGCATCATGCCCAAGGCCGCCCGCTGGCCCCTGGATCGCCTCATGTCCACGCTCCAGTCCTACTCGCTCAACACGCGGGAACGCATCACCTTTGAGTACCTGCTGCTCGGCGGCGTCAACGACGGGCTGGAGCACGCGCGGGAACTGGTGCCCCTGGTCAATTCCGTCAAAGGCAAGCTGAATCTCATTGTGTACAATGCCGCTGAAGGCTCGCCCTACGCCGCGCCCAGCCATGAGCGCGTGCTGGCTTTTGAGAAATATCTCTGGGATCGCGGCGTCACGGCCATCCTGCGCAAAAGCAAGGGACAGGACATCAAGGCGGCCTGCGGCCAGCTCAAGGCCGCCAGACAAAAGGAACAATTGGACGAGAGTGGGGTTGATTACGAATAAAATGAGTACGCTGCTTTGTGGGGGAGGGACCCTTTTGCATAAGGGTCTCCTCCCCCACGCCCCCTCCCCCTAAAACCTTTATTGCAGTGTAGCATATATCCACAAGGTGGTTTCTGATCTGGAGAGGGGGCGACAGAAACAGTGTCTTCCAGATAGCACGCCCAAGATACAAAAAAGGCGGCCCGACTTTCAAAGCCGGGCCGCCTTATCATTTATAATCTAGAGCAGATTAACTTTGAGAATATACATTCTCAAAGTTTAAGACACGCTCACTTCGGCGTTTAACCGCGCAGATAAACTGCGCTTACGCCTCCGTAGCGAACGTCTGCTCACGCAGCCGTCAGAGCAATTTAAAAGCTAAATTGCTCTAAGGAAGCATTAAAGAGCCTCCTGGAAACGCGCAGTTATTTTGTTTGGCAAGGCGCAATCTTTTTTTGAAGCAGGAGTGGACTCTTCCGTCCTCGACTGTTTCAAAAAAAGGGAAGCAACGCCGCCAAACGGAATAAATCAGCGTTTCCCTAAAAACCGACGCTATCAGCCCTTGAGGGCCTTCTTGCCAAGTTCCAGAGCGTGCAGGTTCACTTCCTGAAGCTTGGCCGGCAGGAACTTTTTAATGGCCGCTTCAAGCGCGTCAACGCCAAAGGGCAAAACGCCCGATGCGCAAACGGCGCTCAAAAGCACGGTATTGCCGCTCTGCACGGAGCCTGCCTGTATTCCCAGTTCACGACAGGGAATGAAATGGCACAGCCCCGCCACTTCGCGCACGCTGGCTTCAATGCGGCTCATGGCGGGATAGTCGGCCTTGCCCAGCGACACGCTTAACGGCGGCATGGGATCGCTGCTGGAAAATACCGCGCCGCCCTTTTTGAGATAGGGCAGGCCGCGCAGGGTTTCCAAAGGTTCAAAGCCAAGCATGACGTCGGCCTCGCCCAGGTCCAGCTTGGGCGAACGCCAGCCGCCGAGCAGCATGACCGATTCAACCACGCCACCCCGCTGGGCCATGCCGTGCACCTCGCCAGCCACAACGTCCAGCCCGGCTTCAAGAGCCGTACGGGCCAGCAGGGTCGTGGCGGTCAGGGTACCCTGCCCGCCCACACCAGTAAAATACACGCGCATGCGCTTCTGGTTGTTCTGCATAGTCATTGTTCTCACCTATCCCTGACGCTTGCGCGCCTTGAAGGCCCCGGGGGCCACCTGCAAACATACCATGCAGCCCGTGCAAAGGGTCGCGTCCACGGCCAGATTGTCCCCACTGCGGTAAAAGGCGGGGCAGGCAAGCTGCTCAAGGCAGCGCATGGCCTCAGGCCCCTGCTGCGCCACCTCCGCCACCTGGGGCGAGGTCTTTTTGAGCTGGCGGCGGGCATACAGCACGCAGGGCTCTTCGGTGATGAGCACACGTACGCCGGGCTTGCTCTTCATTTCTTCCAGAGTCTTGGTCAGAGCCTTGATGTTGAAGGCCCGCACCTTGGCAACCTCGGTCACGCCCATGCCGCGCACAATGGTCTCTATGTCCATGTGGCTGCTCATGCCGCCGAGCACATCCTGCAGCATGCCGGGGTTGGGCTGGTGCCCCGTCATGGCCGTGGTGCCGTTGTCCAGAATGACCATGAGCACGTTGTGCTGGTTGAACACAGCGTTGGCCAGCCCGGTCATGCCGGAATGGAAAAAGGTGGAGTCGCCGATAAAGGCGATGACCGGCTTTTCGGAGGCGCGGGCAAAACCGCTGCCCGCCGAGATGGACGAACCCATGCAGACAAGAAAATCTGCTGTGCGCAGGGGCGGCAGAAGCCCCAGGGTGTAGCAGCCGATGTCGCTGGAGTAGTAGGCGTCGTCGCCGAAAACCTGGCGCACCGTGTAGTACACGGCCCTGTGCGAACAGCCGGGGCAAAGGTTGGGCGGACGGCCCGGCAGATCCGACTCGGCGCTGCGCGGTTCCTGCACGTTACAGGAAACCCCCAGCCACTGCGCGAGATCGCGCGTGACAAGGGTGGTGGAGTACTCGCCCTGATGCGTGAGAATGTCGTTCTTGCCGTCAATGACCACAGTCAGCCCGCGCTTCTGCGCCAGGGCGCGGATGTCCTGCTCCAGCAGGTCTTCCCCTTCCTCCAGCACCAGCACGCGCTTGCACTGGTTCAGGAAGGTGCAGATTTTTTCTTCCGGCAGGGGCCAGGTCATGCCCAGTTCCAGCACACGCACGCGGTCTGTCCAGTCATTGGAGGCAAGCGCGTCGGCCAGATAGTTGCGCGAAACGCCGCTGACAATGATGCCCAGATCCGTGGGCGCTGAGGGTTCGGTAACCGTATTGAAGGGGCTTTGCTCCGCAATCTGGCGGGCGCGGGCCACAATTTCGTCCAGCGCCACATGCCGCCTGCGCGCCACGGCGGGCACGGGCACGAAACGCGCAGGATCGCGGCGGAAGTCCACCTTGGGCTGCGGCGCGGGCAGATCGTCAAAATCCACCGGGCCGCGCATGTGACTGATGCGCGTAGTGGTGCGCAGCAGCACGGGTTGCTCAAGCTGGCGGGCAAGGCTGAAGGCCGCGCGGGTCATGTCCTTGGCTTCCTGGGCCGAGGCAGGCTCGAAACAGGGCAGCATGGCAAAGCGCGCGTAATAGCGGTTGTCCTGCTCGTTCTGGCTGGAGTGGCAGCCGGGGTCGTCAGCGGTGAGCACCACCAGCCCGCCGGGCAGGCCAGTGTACACGGCCGTGAACAACGGGTCGGCGGCCACGTTGAGGCCCACGTGCTTCATGGTCACAAGACTCAGAGCGCCGCCCAGGGCAGCACCCGCCGCCACTTCCATGGCGACCTTCTCGTTGACGGAATACTCCAGCCGGTAGCGCCCTTCGCCGCCGATGCGGTGAAATGTGTCCGGCACTTCGGATGAAGGTGTGCCCGGATAACAGGTGACGATGTGCACGCCCGCCTCAAGGGCGCCGCGCACTATGGCCTCATTGCCCAACAACAAATGACGCTCACCGTGAGCGCCGTGCAACAGGGGGTTGTTGCTCATGCTTCCTCCCGGCTCCGACGCGTGGCGCGCGGGCCGCTTCTGCTAAATGCAAGGTGCGCCCGGTGGCGCGCTTTTATTGCACAACAACCCGCAGTGCTGTGCATGCTGCGGGTTGTTGTATGAAATCGTTACGGCTTTGCCTGTTCTGGCTGCGCGGTTTTTTGACCGCCCTTGTCCGCATCCGAAGCGGCCTTGGCGACCGGAGCGCTGGGCGCGGCTTCCGCAGCGGCCAGCTTGGGGTCAAGTTCGGCAGCGCGGGCGCGCAAATAGCTGCTGTTGACGCCGTCAGTCTCACGGGCCAGGGCCAGATAGGTACGGGCCGCCAGTTCATTTTGACCGGCGGCAATGGCGGCTTCAGCCATCATCTGCCGTAGCTGCGGAGCGTTGGCCGCGCCGGGCTGGGTGTTTTGCAGCCCTTGCAGCAGGGTCAGGGCTTCGGCGTTTTTGCCAGCCTTGAGCAGGGCTCCGGCCTCGCCAAGAGAGGCGGACAGGCTGAAAGCGCCGTCAGTGCTTTTGGCGGCCTTGGCGTAAGCCTGGGCGGCGGTGGCATAATCGCCGTTTTCAAGGGCGCTGTGCGCCAGGGCCATATAGGCGGCAAAACGGGTGGAAGAGGGGGCGCCCTCCGCCAGTTGCGAAAGAGCCTTGACCTGATCCGCGCCCTGATTCTGTATGAGGGTGCGCGCCAGGGCGTCGCGGGCTTCTTCCGCCCGGGAGTCGCCGTGCCAGTTATAGATGCCGGTACCAATGAGCACCAGAAGAAACAGCACCAGCACGCCAGCGATAAGACCGGCATGACGCAGCATGAATTGCAGAAGAGGCGCACTCTCCTGGCTTACTTCCAGTTGCAGGTCACGCAGCAGGGGCGCGTCGTCCGCGCCTTGATTCTTTTGCGGATTCATGTATCAAAAACTCCTTAGGGGCGAGATCGCCGCCATTTCCGGCGTGCAAGCAGAGCGCGCACGTTGAGGACGGACTCAGGACGGAAGTCTTCTTCATAGGCCACAAACGGTCCTTCTGTCAAAACAAATATCCCCGGCCAGGACCGCAAATGCGCGCCCACAGCCGCTGTTACAAGGAGTTCGCATGACGCCATCGGAAAAAATGGCGCGCCTTGGCGCGCAGGCTAAAAACGCGGCGCGCGCCATGACCAGGGCTACGCCCGATTCCAAAAACAGGGCTCTGCTGGGGCTGGCCGAAATTTTGCGCGAGCGCGAGGCGGACATTCTGGCCGCCAACGCCCGTGACGTCGAAGCCGCAAGGAGCGCCGGGCAGGACTCCGCCCGCCTTGACCGCCTCACGCTCACCCCCATCATTATGGAAGAGATGCGCGCGGCCTGCGCCCACGTCGCCAACCTGCCCGATCCGGTGGGCGCTACCGAAAGCCAGTGGCAGCGCCCCAACGGCCTGCTGGTGGGCAAGATGCGCATTCCCCTCGGCGTCATCGCCATGATTTACGAGGCCCGCCCCAATGTCACCATTGACGCGGCCATTTTGTGCATCAAGGCTGGCAATGCCGTCATCCTGCGCGGCGGCAGTGAAGCCCTGCACTCCAACACGGCTCTGGCACAGGCGCTTCAGGACGCCATGGTGCAGGCTGGTCTGCCCGCCGAAGCCGCACAGCTTGTGACCGTGCCGGGGCATGAGGCCGTCAACGCCCTGTGCAAGCTTGACCAGTACATTGACGTCATCATCCCCCGTGGGGGCGAAGGGCTTGTGCGCGCCGTGACCGAGGCCGCCACCATGCCCGTGCTCAAGCATTTCAAGGGCGTGTGCCACGCCTATATCGAGCCGGACGCCGACCTTGAGAAGGCTCTGGACATCGTGTTCAACGGCAAGGTGCAGCGCCCCGGCGTGTGCAACGCGCTGGAATGCCTGCTGGTTCACAAGGACGTGGCCGCGCGCTTTCTGCCCATGGTGGCGGAAAAGCTCGGCGCCGCCGGTGTGGAATTTCGCGCCGACGCCACTGCCCTGCCGCTTATGGGCAAGGCTCCCGCAGGCAGCGTCGTGCCCCAGAAACCCGAGGATCTCGGGCAGGAGTTCCACAACCTCATCCTTGCCGTGCGCGTGGTTAAGGATATGGACGAAGCCCTGGATCACATTGCCCGCTACGGCTCCAATCACACGGAAATCATCTGCACCAACGACCACGCCAAGGCCATGCGCTTTCTGCGCGAGGCCGACGCCTCCATGGTGGCCGTCAATGCGTCCAGCCGCTTCAACGATGGCGGCCAGCTGGGCCTTGGGGCGGAAATCGGCATCTCCACCTCCAAGCTGCACGCATACGGGGCCATGGGGGTGGAAGAACTGACCACCACCAAGTTTGTGGTGCTTGGCCAGGGGCAGGTGCGGCAGTAGTGACGGCGAACCTCGGCTCACACGAGACGGCGGCCGGTTCGGGTTCCGATGGTTCGGGTTCCGGCGCGGCGGCTCCCCATGCCACAGTTTCCGGCGGGGCGGTTTCCCGCGTGGGGGCAGGCCCGCGCGGCCGGGCCATTTTGGGCGGCAGCTTCAATCCCCCGCATGTGGGGCATCTGCGTCTGGCCATTGAGGCCGCCGAAGCCCTGACCCCCCTGGTGACCGGCGTGGATCTCGTGCCCTGCGCCGTGCCGCCGCACAAAACCATGACAGGCATGCTGCCCTTTGATCTGCGCGCCCGCATGGTTGAAGCCAGCATCACCGACCTGCCCTTTCTGCGTTGCAACAGGCTTGAAGGGCAACGGCAGGGGCCATCCTATACATGGGACACGTTGTTGGCCTATCGTGAGGTCGAGCCGCAAACAGAACTGTATTTCATCCTGGGCAGCCCGGACTTTGCCCTGCTGCCCACCTGGCACAGGGGGCTGGAACTGCCGGGCCTGTGCAACTTTGTTGTGGTGCCGCGCGACGGGCAGGCCGCGCGGGACGTGATCGCCACGGCGCAGCGGCTGTGGCCCGAAGCCCGCGAGCGCGCCCCCCTTGTGGGCGACGGCCCCTGTATGGGCCTGCCCGGCGGCGGGCTGGCGCATTTTCTGCCCTTGCCCTGGCTGGACGTGAGCGCGTCGCGCCTGCGCAGCTTGTGGCTGGCAGGCCGGAGGGTGGATTTTCTGCTGCCTCGGGCGGCTTTTGAAATTCTGAAGCAGAGCGAGAAAACCGTACAGGCACACTGGCGACAGACGGAGCCGACATGCTGACAACCGCGCCCAAGGACATACGCGAAAATGTGGCAAGAGCCCTAGGGTATCTGCGCAAGGATGAGGTGGAGCGTTCGCTCCTGGTCATGTGCGAGGCTCTGCGGCGCATGGCCGAGGTCAAGATGCTGCGCTCGGCCCGGACGGAACTGGACAGCCAGGTCAATGATTTTCTGTCCACGCTGGTGCACCATCCGTGCATGCAGCCACTGCTGGACCCGGCCCGGACGGGCAATCCCAAAAACATTCCCTTTCAACAGGGCAAGGAAGCGGCACTGGCCACAGTGATGGACGGCCTTGCCAAGATTCTGCAAAAAGAATCCGAAAATTGCGTTCAGGCAGAAGCCACAGCCCGTAGGGCAAGAAAAAAACATCTCATTGATACCGGCCTGCAATTTATACGCGAAGGGCAGACCGCCAAGGGGCGCGCCTTTCTCAAGCGTGTGATTGAAGAATTCCGTCAGGAAGACGGCATCCGCGTTCAGGTGGCCCAGATTTTTGCCGCCGCAGGTCTGCATCAGGAAGCCGCCGAAACATATGAAGAAGCCATTGCCAAACAACAGCGCGACCCTGCCGCCTATACTGGTGCGGTAGCCTCCTGGATGGAACTGCTCGAATATGAAAAGGCCGAGGCCGTCTACAGGGCGGTACTGCGAACCTTTGGCGGGCACCCTTCCACCTATGGCAAGATGGCGAAGCTGTATCTCGTCTGGCACAAGCGCCAGAAGGCAGAAGAAATGGCCCTGCGCGCACTGCACGATGACCCGGAACAGGCGGACGCTCTGGAAGTGATGACCGCGCTGGAACGCAGGTAGTCCACTATAACGCCTGGCCATTGCCATTCAAAAAAAGATGCGCTATAGACAGCCTTCCGGTCGCGGGCGCAACGCCCTGACCTGCGGAGAGGTAGCGAAGCTGGCCGTAACGCGCTCGACTCGAAATCGAGTTGTCCCTTAATCGGGGCACGTGGGTTCGAATCCCACCCTCTCCGCCATTTTTATGTTTCTTACAGTCCAATAAAGTCCGGAAAGCAAGCAATAAAGCAGCTTTCCGGACTTTTTCTTTCCAGCGACGTCCAGCGAATATATACACAATCCATCTTGTGCGGGTATATAACCGGGGTAGATAAAAACTTGCAAAAATTTTATATACCCAAGGAAAGAAACCCTGAAAAAAGGATGGAATATGAAGACGATAACGCCATCTACCCGAAGATCTACCCCGATTGTTTCGCACACATTTTTAACCAACCTGAAGGCGACTGGCGAGGTGCAAAGAGTGCCGGTTGGCGAGTCGCTTTACCTCCAGATCTCCGCCAAAGGCAAAAAGACCTGGTACCTCAGATACGACACCCTCACTCCTGACGGAAAGCGCAAACAGAATATTGTCAGCCTGGGCCAGTTTCCCAAAATGGGGATCAAAGAAGCTCGAGCCGAAGCTGAATCAAGAAGAGACCTGTCGAAAGAAGAAAACGCGAACCTGGTACAAGTGCGCAAAGAAGAGCTCATCAGAAAAGCCCAGGCCAGCGTCGTCCACACCTTTCAAAATGTGGCCGAGTCCTGGCTCAATTTGAAAATGGCGGAATGGGAAGGACGTTCGGGCAAGCAAAACCGGGGACGCCTTGCCGCCAACGTCTATCCCGTCATTGGCGATCTATCGATTGACAAAATTACGGTCAATGACATCGAGCACGCACTGAAACACGTTATTTCACGAGGCTCGCTTGAAGTTGCCCGGCGTGTGCATACTTTGATCGTCAGCGTTTTCAAATACGCTCTGGCTAAAGGCTTAATCCAGAATCCGGATATCATCGTCAGGCTGAGCTGGTACAAAGAGCAAATGCCCAAACGGAAGAAAAAGAGCCTGTATTCTGAAGAGCTTGGCCCGGAAGATGTTGGCCAACTGCTGCGAAGCTTAGAGGAACACAGAACCCGTTGGACCATTCCCGTTGCCACGGCCATGCAACTGGCCCCCTATTGCGCAGTACGCCCCTCCGAACTCCTGGAAGCGAAATGGAGCGAGTTCAACCTTGATGCGGCAGAATGGGTTATCCCGGCTGAACGCATGAAAAAGGGCCTGCCTCATCTTGTGCCGCTGCCGCGCCAGGCTGTTGCACTTTTCAAAAAAATGTACGCGTTTTCCGGCCAACAAGAGCTGGTGTTTCCGTCCACCTCTACCAAAGGCAAGGGCAAAGCCGTCAGCAGCATGGCCCTGATTCAGGCTTTTAGGAAAATGGGCTATACTGCGGAAAATGGAAACAGATTTGTGACCCACGCCTTCCGTGGCCTGTTCTCCACCACGGCCTACAACATCCTCGGCGCGTCATCCCTGGCTGTGGAACTGCAACTCGCCCACGTCGAGCAAAACAAGGTCAAAGCGGCTTACCACAAGACAAGCATGCGTACCGCCTTGGCAGAGCGCCGGGCACTGCTCCAACAATATGCAGATTACCTGGATGAGTTGAGGGCGAAGGCTTAAAGAGTATGTAATGTTTGTTTAAGAACTATGCTATAGAGGTGATTATGCCAACACCAAAAGATCTTCTTGAAGAGCTTGAGCGCCTTGAAAATTCCATTCTTGAAAACATGCAACGCGCCATTCCTGAAGAAGAACAAGACAAGAGCCTATTTTTTATCGAACTCATCAGAACATATGACTACTGGTTTCTTCTAAATGATTTATTTCCTGAGGATAAACGACTATCCGCATGGGCTTTGCATGTAATGCAGTGTTCCTGGCCCCGTGTTGTCAAATCACTGTATGGATCTCTAAAAAAACTTAAAGGATTTCCAGCTGCTCAGTGGACTCCAATCCTTAAGCAATATGAAATGAATTACCTGCATGGTGCTGGCTATTCAGCGATATTGGACAGGTTTCAAGAGGAATATAAAGCTGGGCTACTTGATATCGTAAAAAATGAACAAAGTGAGTGGCATGTCAATGCACGCCCAGGAACAGAAATTCAATTTATGGACCAATATGATTTAAGTTATATGAATGATTTTTATTATAAACCATATGAATATAAAAAATCTTACTTTAAAAAATGGGCTCCACATGTAGAGGGCAGCATTGATGACCTGATTAAAGACTTTGAATACGGAGCTCTGCTGAGGCGAGATAGAATTTATAAAGATGCCAAGGCTCTTGCAGGTGAATTCAGAGAGGCGATATTTCCTTATCCCGTAAGATGGGGAAACATACTAGGCTACAATGCGTCTGACAATATTTGTTTAACAATGTTTGAACAGGCATATGATCAAGTCAGGAAATGGATGCATGATGCAGGTGTAGATAGTAATTGTATATTGTTTGACGATATAAGCGCGCTGGATTTATCAATTGTCGTTGCGCAATTAGTTGCAACACATATGATTCATTCTAGATTTATATTTTATGCAATGGAGAAAAAAGATTTCAGTATAGACATAGATTTCAGCATAACAATTTGGTCAATATCAGACGACATTATCAACGGGACAAGATTTCTATATGGTATTGAACCAAAAAAAATTCAAAAAATATTGAATATTATTACGCTAAATGATCGAACATACGATATCGTTGCAAATGGCAAAAACTTTGATATGCCGCTTCTAGTTGATATGGGAAATGGGCTATACATAAGACCAATATCATCATTAGGTAAAAATCCGTTTGGATTTATCAAACGAGTTTTGGCAAAGAATGAAGCGAAGGCATACAATCTACTGATTAAGCATCAGGAAAAAATGCTCCGGGACGATATTTACAGATTTTTTGGTGGAAACAGGTTTCAATGTCTTGATAGTAATATAAAGCTTAAAGCTCCATCTGGAAAAATACTGACAGATGTGGATGCTTCCATATTTGACGTTATAACAAATACTTTGGCTGTATTTCAGCTCAAATGGCAGGACTATAGAACGACTAGTGTTCAGGAACTGCGAAGCAAGGCAAAAAATCTATCAGAAGAAACAGACAAATGGGCATATAATGTTGAAAAGTGGTTCAAGACTGTGAGCTCTGAGCAGGCAACGCGTACGTTCAAGATAAAAAGCAAATCTGATTATGTAATAGTGTTATTTTTTGTTGTATCAAGAGAAGTATCTTATATAGAAGGGTATGGCTACTATCCCAAGCACCCATCTATCGCCATTGCAAATTATCCATATTTTTCGCGACTAAGAACAGAAATTGGACCTCATGCAAATACTTTTTTGCTCATGCATAAAGCAATCTCAGAAAAGCGTGCCGACATCAGCAAGATAAAAGCTGAGCCTGTATCATTTGAACTTGAAAATCATAAATTTATTTGTGATCGGTACTGGTTTAGCATGTCTAACCAGCATGAGAAGGGAGATGATGGCGACTTGCCGTCTTCATAGCGAGCTGAATATTTTTGAAGTTAATATTAAAAATCTGTCAACACTTTTTTGTCCACACAGTACAGCCCTGTGCAATGTAGTACCTTTTCAAACAACGCTTTTTTGAAGCCGATATAGTCCGCTAAAAAAGTCATGATACGTTTCCTGTAAGAGTCAAAGACCATTCAGGAGGTGTAACTATGACTACCATGACCACAGTCCCGACCGTCGGATTTCTCCGTCTTCCCCAAATCTTACAACTTGTCCCCATCAGCAAAAGCGCATGGTGGGAAGGCTGCAAAACTGGCCGCTTCCCCAAACCCGTCAAACTCGGCCCGCGCACAACTGCCTGGAAGGCGGAGGACATAGCGGAGTTGGTGAACATGCTAGGAAAGCAAGAAAAAACAAGCGATAAAGTGTAAGCATAAACAACAAAGCACAGGGATGACAGCCAGCACTGTGTCCCTGTGCTTTGTTGTTGCATTGTGTTGCCTTCAAAAATACAAAATTATAATAATACCTTTTGAGTTTATTACAAATTCAATGTCATCTACTAAGCATTGTTCACTGTCTTGTCTTGTAGTTGCACTAAAATTCTCTACCCAATAGTAATCCCCTCGCACTTTGCCTTCTCAAGTATTTCTACCAAAATACGGCATTGCTTTTCGGACGGAATCTTTGAAGGAAGCTGTGTCGCTACAGCAAGAATTCCGTATTCTTTCTCAGAAAGAAGCTTTTTTGCAGACAGCTCGTTCATGATACGCTGCCAGTGTGGTGCTGGAATGCTGACCACCAGCTTCTGTGCTGCTATTCCATCATCTACCAATTGTACCTTCACGGCATTCCGATTCTGTTCTTTTTCCTCTTCTCTGGAGACAAGCAGGCTCCGGAAATTTTCCGACTGTCTTGCTTCAAGGGTCGAAATGTCATCTTTCAGAGTACTCCAACAGATATCTTTCTTGAACCACTCCGAGTCTCGGGGAAGGTTATCCGAGGGCTGGGTTATGTGGTCATTGATAAAGGAAGCACACGCGGCGATTGCTTCTCGTAAGGCATCTGGGATATCCTGTTGAATCCAAACTAGGGCAAACGGGATGGCCTTTTTGTGGCGATGGGCAAGTTCTCCCAAGCAGGCAAGACTGTAATAAACAATATAGGAGCGTAGACTTCCGCCTGGCCTGTACCAGGGTTGGGCCGAAACAATGCGTTCTGTTTCACGAAATATTATGGCTCTGGCTACAATGCGTTTGAAATACTGCTCATTAAAATCCTCTGGCGATACATCCCATGTTTTTCCGATTCTGGTAGCATATTGAGCAAAGTTTTTTTGGCGTCCCTTGCTCACATACTTGGGGTGCTCATCCCAGACATTTTCATATTTTGCCAAATCTTCCTTGGTAAATAGCTGATTCTTCGGGAAAATTGCTTTAAACTTTCGCTGTTCTGCAAGAGTAAGCTTGCTTTGCGCTTCTGCGTATTGCCCACGTGCTCTTTCATAAAACCACCTGGTTTCTCTCTGGGCTCCGGAATGAGCCGGAGCCAATACCCGGCGTGAAAATTCCTCCATTCTGAGGTGGAATGGGGAATTGGAGAAGAAGTCTGCTGCTTTGACAGGGTTTTGCGTGTTGGCATATTCGGAAATTTTGGGGACGATTTCTTCGCTTTTTTCCGGATCAATAACTGACAGTTTCATCTGGACAAAGACCTGATCCAGAGATGCCTTGTCTTTTCTTTGCGTATGAAAAAGAGATGCTGTTGTCTGACCACCGTTCACGATCTGGAGGTCTCGTATCCTGGTTATGACAAGGCTTTCTTTTCCCTGATCGACATCAACCTCTTGAGCGGTTGCAGTTATCCCGTTGTTGTAAGCAAAAAACATGGTAGGCGAGTTGAGAATGGTTTCGCGAATGCCCTTGTTTACGTTACCCCGTGCCTGAAGGAATGTTCTGACGTTTTGCTCCAATAAACGGCTGTCATAGTCTCCATACAGTTTTGCAAGAACGTTTCCCGGCAGGGCCGCAAGGTAGGAACGGTAGTTGTCCGCTTGCAGGTCTACACGAAGACACGGGAGGCCATGTCCGAACATTTGCAGAAAATCGAGGTCCAGAGGCTCCTTACGACCGCGAGCACTGTATTGTCGGTAAAGGCGTGCCATGTCCCATACATGGTAAAAAATTGGTTTGTCGCAGACGACTTCAGACTCAAGCTCTTTTACTCGTTCACTGAGGGCTCGTTCGGATAACAAAAACAGATTGATTTTTCTGAGACTGCCCAATCGGTCTTCAATCTGTCTGGCTAAAGAATACTCTGGCGAAGTAACTTCTAGCTCTTGCCAAAGTCGCTTTTTGCCACTTGATTCGAAAAAATTGACAAGCCGGCGGAAAATGGCCGTTATATCTGTCTGGGTCAGGGAAAGTAGCTCCATCCTCGATTCATAGTCGGCAATAAAAAGAGACAGAGTTCCTTCCTCGTCAAACCAGTAGCCATCGACGCGCATCCCTCGCGGGGCCCGATAGTGACAAAATTCAACGTCTTCCACAAAGCCTGTTTCAGCCAGATCCTTGACGAAAAAATCGACAAACTCTTGCAAATGGAAGTTGTTGTTGGCGGCTCCACCAGCGAAAATTTCCTGTCTGAACTCATGAAAAAAGTCCTGTAGAGACATTTCCATCTAGAGCGCCTCCAAGAGAGTTTCAAAGGCACAGGAAAACGGTTCTATTTTTTCCAACTCAAGCTGGTATGATACTGATCTGACTCCGGCAGGTAACATGGAGCGAACCACCTTGGGGAAGTCTTTTTCGACAAGGTAGGCCTTCTTGTTAGTTGTTACCAATTTGGGGGTTTCATACTCGTGATGGGGGGCATACCCGTTTGCTGCAAGCTTGCTGTCAAAGCTTTCCAGGCTTTCTCTCTGTAACAGGTCACGAATATGTGTCACAAGCGCATTGAGCGACAAAGCTACATGGTTGTCCCGAGACTCTTGAAGAGTCAGAGTGAGAAGGTAGAGTTTTTCTTCAATAGACTCCAGTTGATCTTCGGAGGAAATCCGTACTGTGCTACGATCGGAGCTGGAGAGCGCTTTCACTTCAACGGCCCTTCCTGAATAGATAAAGTCTTGATGTACCCATTCCGGACCTGTCCACGCCATCACTGCTGAGGCAGGATTCAAACCGACCTCAAGCAGCTTGTTCAAAAAGACAAGTTCGGCAAAAAGGCCACGGTATTCCTGAATGGTTAAGAGTCGAGAATTTTGTCCGGACAAAAAGGTTCGCCATCGCTTCAAGTGCTGCATGGCCACAGAAATTGCTACATCCGGACGGTGCACTTCTATGAGGCTATGGAACAGGCTTTTGCACAAAGCATGAAAAAGATCGCAGTCAACTTGCCTGTCGAGAGTTAAGACCAACAATTGACAGTCCGTTGCAGGATCTTGGCGGAGGTCTGTGTCCACGCCTTTCACGGTAATCTTTTCTTGCACGAAAAGATTGCGGTGATCGCCTGTCAGTGAAATCAAAAAGAGAAGTTTTCCCTGAACATCCTTTCCCCAATAGGCAGGAATTACACTTCCATCAGGAATGAGTCTGACATTATAGTCTCTCTCCGGTGTTGCAATCTCGTCCCACGGTAAGGAATTACTCATCGAAATCCTCCTCGTCTTCCGGATTGTCCAATACACCCTGCATATTCTGAACCCAGACCCTGTTTGCAGCTATCTCAACGGTGTGCGAGTAGTCTCCAAAGGGGAAGCTGATACCAAATGCCGGTACGCGCCGATACGCAACATCCGGAAATTCCAGTATGTGCACCATCAGTAGCGGCTTGTTCCTCACTTCACGATAGTGCACGTCAGACGGTTTGCCACTCATTTTTTGATCTTGCTCATTGTATTCTTGGGCCAGCAAACGCGCTTTCTCTATCTGCTCTGGCGTAAGTCCCAGTTTTTCATCCCCACGGCTGGCAACTCGATTTTTGGCTGTTCGCCATGCCGTTCCTTCCCAAGGTTTTGCTGTACGCTTTTGAGCTCCCAGCTTGTATTGGCTTCCCTCTTCTCCATTATCTTTGAGAGAAACAAAAACTACATCGCCTTTGGGGTGCAGGTCGGAGATTTCATGCAGGTATAACGTTGCGGCATATTTGGCATCGGCCATGTCTGGATGGGCTTCAAATTTCTCCAGAAAATCTTCGATTACTGCAACATTAACATCCTTGGCCCACCATCCTTTCTCTGTCGGAACAATCTGAGCGGCAAGACCATTTGTCCAAAACTCTTCAATCAAATTTTCGTTTTTGATGTTTGTTCTGTTGTCCGTAGGCAAGATATAACTTTCAACAAGTCTGCCACTCAGATTTTGTCGAATTTTTATCTTGGCGGCACTTAGCATTTTGTTTGCTGCAGTGATCAAAAGCTTTTCCGGGTGAGTTTCCACGTAAAGGCCAAACTGACGAGGAGTAAGACCATCCCTACGCATCTTCCTTATCTGTTGCCGTAGTTCTTCTGTTTTTTCGGCAATATGCCCATACCAATCTATGGAATCTGGTGACAAATACACTCGGCACAGATCTTCATAGCCAGGCCGATAACCAAACCATCTCCCCATCTGCATCAATGTATCGTACATGCGCGTGTTTCGATACATATAGCTCATCCAAAGTCCTTCCAGAGTCAACCCTCGTGACAGGCTCAAGCCTCCAATGGCCACGGCTGTCAGTCCGTGCCCATCTTTTTCGTATTTCTTGTAATCGAGTACTTCATCGGACTTACTGTTTATAACAAAGAACTTCAAAGTATCGAATGCCGAAAGCAGGTTTGCTTTTACATCATCCCAGTCTACGCCGCATTCTATAAACTCAGAATCATAAGCTTCACGTAATGCCTGCATGTATTTATTTCTTGATGAGATATCTTCCGGCATTGCATAGTTTGCTTTTACTGCTTCTCTTAGCTTTTTTTCGTGAAGCGCAAGAATATTTTTAACCGTCCGCTGGACGGCAACAAACCTGGACACATTGACTAGCATGGAGCAATGTTTGTTGTTTTGTCCTCGGCAGTTTCTGATAGTTTTGCCAACAATGAATTGGTTGAATGCCTTGTACAGGCTTGGCGGAAGCTCTGTAAGCGGGATATCTTTTTTATGTGTCAGCGGCAGGTAGTCTTCACAATCTCGAATCTCGCGCAATATTTTACTACTGCTTTCGTCTTCAAGGAAAACCTTGTCGGGACCAAAATAGGTGTTGGGAGCATCCAGAGAATAGATAAAATCTTTCGGGAACAGTTCTTCCCGAACATCCTGGTCGTACGCCTCCGGGTTGATAAAAATATTGGCAAAAGGAGTTGCGGTGTATCCTACATAACAGGATTTGGCGAAAAGATTCAAAATTTGACGTAACCACGCGTTTGTTTTTGTTGGATCAAGCTCCGGCTTGTTTGTGTTGATCGAAGCATTGTCCGCCTCGTCGTCGATCATCAACATCGGGACATCGGTTATCTGCCCATTTTTCGAATTCAGCTCTTTCAGCCATTTGTGCAGTGCCTGGAGTGTAGTTACGTTCTTTTTGATCACCAGAACAATGGGCTTGCTGAAGTCATTCAGTTTCCAGCCACTTTTCTCGGCAGTATTCTTGTTGAAGTCTTCGTTGATGTTGGTAAGCGTGGCCGGGTGGGGGAAGTCGGAAGAAAATCTGCCTACGCCAACAATGACTCGGTTGCCAGGGTCGCTGGACCGCCCGATAAACCCTTCGTCCATCCGTTCCTGGGTTTGCTTGCGCAAATTGTTATGGATACCGGCAATAACAATAATAAATTTGTAACCTGCATCGGCAGCTCTGGCCACCAGCCCCATGTAGTTTGCGGTTTTTCCCGACTGGACGTGTCCTATAACTAGGCCCCGGCGGTCCCATGCCCCTTCACTCAAGGGATCTTGCAGATGACCAAGGATGCGTCCGCCAGTATCACTCAGGGCTTGTACGACCTGTGGTGCCCAGCCCTCCTGGCGTAAATATTTTTCATAGGCTTCGGAATATATCCAGGAGATGCTTCTTTTCAGCATCCATTCTTCGTCATGAGGAGTCTCTGTATCTACAATGGAGACGCCCTGTCCCATACGCGAGTCGATTGCCACTAGCGCCTGTTCCACAACGTTTGCAATGTCTCCAACAAAACCGGAAAGTTGAGCAAGTATTTTGGCTTTTTCTTCTACCTCCTCCCTTGTGGGGGGAGGCGTTTTGTCTCCAAGAAGAGAGATAAGAGAACTGGCGAGTTGTTTTTCTTTTTCCAATGCCGAATTACTCATAACACCCCTCCCGGATGTATTTTTCAACAAGATCCGTTCTGCCATCCACCAGACGCAAAGACTGGACAACCTCCAGGAACTTTTCTCGCTCCAGTGGATCCGTTCCAAAAAGAGCAAAATGTACTTCCTTCAGCTTGGCCAAGCTCTCTTCATCAGACAAAGAACTCATATCCAGTTTTCTTGGATGCATGGAGAAATCGGAATAGATCATTTCTACAGGGACAGAAGACCCCACTGCTTCCAACAAAACTTCCAATATTCTGTTTTCGGCATCCGAAAATTTTGACTTCAAGGTTGCGATAAGGGCATGATCTCTATTCAGGGCATAGCGGATGGAGCCGTTTTGTTCTGCGAATCTCTCCCAGATGGGAGCTTTGGTTTCGCTGAACAGCTTTTGTCCTCGCCCACGATGTATTCTTGTGCTGCTTTCGGAAATTTGGGGAAGTATTTGCCTCAAGCGCTCACGCACAAGGTATGGCGGCCTTACGGTTGATTTTTTGATATCTATGGTCCAGGCGTCATCCAGAGTGTTGGAAAAATCGATCTGAACTCTGGCCAATTTGCTTGTTTCGCCTTTGGGAATAAGGCGAAACCAATCACCCCATGCCATCAGCCGTCCGTTTCTGTAAACGTAAGCTCCCTGATTGGAGAGAAATTCACTACGGCTTTGGTAGTAAGCTTCTTCACGTGCTGACAGGCGAGAATGATGAGGGAGGATATAAGCTTGAAGATATACTTCTTCGGCTCCAAGGTGAACGGTTTCCGGGGGAAGAAGTTGTGAACCGCTTTTTCTGCAAAAAGGGTCAAAGCCTTCGACGGGATGCCCGTTGATGCTTAGTGAGAGGCGCTTTCTTCCTCTTATTTCACCATCAAGGAAACGGTGAAATACGAGAGCCAGGTGCTTTTCCAGGATATCGAGCTTTTCATTAACCACTTCATCGTGATTATCTTTTTGGCTTTCATCAAAAAGTCGATCCAGCTTTCTCCATAACACTAAGGTTCCATTGCTGCCCAACTGGTTGATGAAAGGGACATCTGCAATGTCTGTTTCTTCGAGTACGGATATCAGCCAATCGTCAGTTTCTTTGACAAGGTCGAGATCCCATTCGGCTCCACACCATTGGCCATCCTGGACACTGACAACAGTAAGTTTGAGACATTGAGAAAAAGAGGCCGTTTTGAGGCCAAGGCCAAACCTGCCAAGGTCCATCTTATTTCTTTTTTGTTCCGGCCCAAGAGCGCCATGTCTCATCGCAACAAGCAGATCCTCTTCGTTCATACCACAACCATTGTCCCAGATAGCAAGAATGGGGATATCCGAGGACACGTCACAGATAATACCCACTTCGGTGGCTTCGGCAGAAATACTGTTGTCCACAATATCTGCTACAGCAGTTTCAAGCGAATACCCGAGATCGCGCAATGACGTCGACATGGAGTGCGCACTGGGAGGAAGTGGATGCATTCTGGCCATTGGACAACGCTCCGTACTAATTAGAGATTGCCTCCGGAGAGGGGGTGGAGATTATGCTAATAATTCCCCGCTCCATGAGTAAATTTCAATACTGCCCATACCTTTTCAGCTATTTGACGCGCCAGCAACGGGGGGACAGCGTTCCCGACCTGTACGTATTGTGCTGTCCGTGGGCCTTCAAAAAAATAATTGTCGGGAAACGTTTGAAGCCGTGCTGCTTCACGTACCGTCAGGCTGCGGCATTGCGTCGGGTCCGGATGGATAAACGAATGTCCGTCTTTGGCCAGATGGCTTGTAATAGTTGTCGAGGGGCGAGCTTCCAATTGGGCTTTGAACCTGTCATCAAAATGCCCGCTGTCCCAATTGGCATGCTCCGGAGGCAAGCCAGGGAAATCGAAGTCTTTGGCGGCAAGAGGATTTTTACCTTTGGCACGCGCAAAGGCCGCCACATATGCATACCTCCGCAAATCGCTGGCCATATGAGAGCGTGTTTCATGATTTAGCCAACCGCCAAGTTCTGTATCTCGCAACCATTCATGTAAAGCGGTTCCACGAGTAGGAAGATGAGCATAGTCTCCAGGGATCCATTGCCCCCCCCGGGAAAGAGTTCTCTGCTCAACATCTTTCGCGGTGAGGTGAAGCAGTTGTGCAAGACGATGGCTCTTGGCTTCACTCGCATGTTGGGACATAGATGTGCAGGCTTCGATAACAATATTTTTCCAGACATCTATGGAGTCCATTTGGCGGGAGATGCCACTTCTCAGTGAAGGCATATCCCCTATGGCATCCCAAACTGTATTTGACAGTGAAGGCTGCAACTTGGGCAAAGAAAATGTAATATCTTCTCGAACTCCCACCAATATTACCCGGTGCCGCGCTTGAGGCACTCCATATTTCTCACACTGGACAATAAATTTTTTCAGATCGAGATCAGATGCATTCATGCCAGGTTCGTAACACGTGTCTGCAACCAGAGAATGTATGGTGTAATTGTAGTTTTCGACACTACGCTCACTCTTTCCCGGGCGTGCCAAATCTTCAAGAATACGATGGATGATATGTTTATGATCTAATTGGCAAGAGAGAAGTCCCCTGACATTCTCCATAACAAATACTGATGGTCGAAATTGTCTGATCACATTTAGATATTCTTGATACAAATAATGGCGAGGGTCCTTTACGTTGTTGGCACCTGAGCGAACACGTCCAACGACGGAGTATGCCTGGCAAGGAGGGCCTCCAATTAAAACCCAATGTTCGTCGTTAGGAATCAATTTGGCAATCCGCTCATAGAGAAAAATATTGTCTTTGGGTTCACCCAATTCAAGTAAAAGAGCCTCCGAACCGGCCTCATCCCAGAGGTCTTCATCCTTAGATGCCACTGGAGAATTGGTTGACCCCTTGTAGTACGCATATAGAGTATCCAACGGCCTTCCATGTCGTCTTAGCAATCGTGAATACGCGCGAAGCTTCAGAGTGCGTTGGGCAAATTTGTCTTTTTCGACGGATACGACTATTTTAAAAGGGTATGCACCATTCACCCGGAGAGAAGAAAAACCTTCTCCCAAACCTCCGGGCCCTGCAAATAAATCAACTATTTTTGTAGTCTGCATCAACTAATTCCTATCATAGTTTTACCCAAAGAGAATACATGGATGTCGTTTCCCCCGCAACTCGTTCTCGCATGATGGCCGGAATCCGTTCATCAGACACCAAGCCGGAGCTTGCTCTGAGAAGGAATCTGCACGCACGGGGTTTTCGTTATAGATTGAAGACCAAAATATTGGGCTATACTCCAGATGTAGTGTTACGTAAATATAAAGTGGTAATCTTTGTCCACGGATGCTTTTGGCACAGGCACAAACAATGCAAGTACACAACAATCCCAAAAACAAATATCCAAAAGTGGAAGACAAAATTTGCTGAAAATGAAGGCAGAGATTTGCGTGTTGAAACTATATTATTGGCATCTGGATGGCGGGTAGCAATAATCTGGGAGTGTTGGCTAAAAAGAAAGATGGATTTGGACTGGCTTTATGAATGGATCGTCAGTCCTGCAGCAAACTATGTTTCATGGCCCAGCCCAGAAGCATTGCAGGATACAAAATAGTCGAGCAACGACGTGCGGGAATACAAGACTTGTTTGCCATGTTTGATATAAGGCAAACCGCCACCTCGACTCCTCTGCGTCTTCAGCGTTGCTGCCGACTGAGATAGGTCGTCAATTTCGTACGCCATGTTAAGCGGCAACCGGCAGTTTTGGTTTCATCATCCTGCTTCTGACAAACGCCGCTGGTGAGAGATAGCCAAGTGCTGCCTGACGTCTTTGTCGATTATAAAAAACCTCAATATACTCACTTATATCCGTAATGGCTTCAGCCTGTGAGCTATAGCTTTTGCGATGGACCAACTCATTTTTCAACAAGCCCCAGAAGCTTTCCATGGGTGCGTTGTCGTAACAATCCCCTTTTTTGCTCATGGAGCAGACCAGACCGTATGAGCGGAGTTTTTCTTGGTAGGCTGCGTGCAATACTGGCTGCCGCGATCCGAATGCAGAATCAGTCCCACAGGCGGGCGATGCAAGCGCGCCGCCTTCGTTAATGCAGCCAAGACAAGTCCGGTGTCCATACGTTCGGCCATGCTGAAGCCGACAATTTCCCGACTGTGTAAATCCTTGATTCCGGCAAGATATACCCAGCCCTGCCGTGTGGGGATATAGGTTATGTCACTCACCCACACGCGGTTGTGTTCGCCCGGCGCGAAGTTACGGTTTAAAAGATTGGGAGCGACCGGCAGCGCGTGATTTGATTCCATGGTGCGGATAACCCGCCGTTTGCGCTTACAGACGAGGCCCAGTTTGCGGCGTAGCCGCTTGACCTTCCAGAGGCTGACGGCACAGCCGCTTGCTACGAGTTCCCGGTGCAACCGTTCCGCGCCGTATGTGCCGCGTGTTCTCTGGTGGGCAGCCAGAACATCGGCCTCCAGGCGAGTTGTCTTACGTGATGGGGCCGCGTAGCGTTTGAGCCAGGCATAGTATCCACTGACAGATGCGTGCAAAACCAGGCAAACAAACCGGACGGGATATAGGTGTCGCAAAGCGCTGACTGCGGCGTACCTCACAGCGACTCCTTGGCAAAGTACGCCGCCGCTTTTTTTAGAATGTCGCGCTCCATACGCAGCAGGGCGTTTTCTTTCTTCAGTCGCGCCAACTCCGCATCCTGCTCATTCACGCCCGGCTTCAAGGCGAACTCGTGCTTGTCCTGTCGGTAATGCGTAACCCAATTCGCCAAGGTTTTCATTGGAATAGATAACCTTCGCGCTGTTTCCGTTACGCCAAAACCATCATCAACCGCCATGGTGACGGCTTGCTGCCTCAATTCCTGTGAATAACGTCCCCGTGGTGCTTTCGTCATAGAACCTCCTCAATGGATATGAACTATGGCGTCCGTTTTTTCCAGCCTATCTCAGCTGGGAAAAATAATTATAGTGAAGACCAGTTCTTTGCGGCCTTACATGAAATTCACGTTTTTACTTATTTAACACTATGCGGAAAACCAAGCGTTGATTATGAACCAAAACAGGGAGGGGATTCTAGAAAAAAGAATCCAGAATACTGTATTAAGAATAGATTTATGATTCCCGGCAAAGTCCCTGGTGAGATGTTATACGCTGAAGAGGATTATATTTTTGATGTTGAAGTGAAAAGTATTGTTGGGCAACTTGATGAAATGATTGATCCGAAAAAATCATTTATAATACCAAGCATGGCAATCGAATACAGCAAGAGGGAAGATCTAATAATTTTATGTAGTGAACTTGAGTTGCAGGTTGAATTGCCGAATATTATTCAACTAAAAGATTTTTTGAATAGTGCTGCAAGTAAATTTACGTCGGCATTGCATAAAAATCATTTCAATATTTTACATATTAACTGGACGCATAGAGAAATTCCTCACTTAAATTACATAGAACCGCTTTCGCTTCTTGATAACCCTATAAACGGACTATTACGCTACAAGGATATTGGAAAAAAATTTAAAATATCAAATGATGTTTTTGAAAAAATATCTGCTATTTTCATTTACAGCTATCCCAAACAAGCTCTCATGTTTGGCGATATTCGCTGGGTATTTTCCAACAAGCAGTGCGCAACGTTGTTCAATCAAAACCTTACTCAAGAGCAAAAGTCAAAATTAGCTCGCATTCTATCTATGGATCCATCCGCGAATCCACAAATACAACCATTTTTGTTCTACTCACCAGAGACACATCCTAAGTCGTTAACATATGCAGAGTTCGAAAAAATAGGACAGGTTATAGAGCAAATACACCTAAAATAATTTAAAAAGTCTGACGGGGCCCGCCTTGGTGCGTATACTTGTTGCCGCCTACCCTTGGTCCAAGGAAAAAGAAAAATCGGTGTCATATATTGCGGCGGACCCCCTGTACAATTCATTCCCAAACGCCCTGACATATTTGATGGTTCCATCTCTGATGTAATCAAAGATGCGGAAAAAGAGTTCCTGCTTGATATAAAGAAATAGTTCAAACGTCCCATTTTTGCGTTTTTGCAAAAGACCACCAGTACGTTTATCACTGCCTGCGTCATGTAGCGTGAGTATCACGATGGTTTCCAGAGCAATTTTACGTGTTCCACTCAAGATGATGGTCCCTTCAAAAGCAACACTGTTGAAATCATCCGCAGAGATTTCACGCTTGCCCTCCTTCCTTGGGGTGCGAAAAGCAAAATATGCCTCGACTACGGCTGGTTTTAGCTCAATGTAATATTCGATGTTGGGAGAATTTTTTAACGCTCTACCCATAGGCTACTTCCCCATAAACTTGTGCCGCATCCGAGCTTCCAGTGCCTTGCACTGGAAGCTCGGATGCGGCCTTTTTGGCGGGCGAAACGCTTGGCGGTTCTTTCTTGGCTGGAGAGCGGCCAGTATTGGCGACCATCCTTGCCCATGGCCCAGACATCACTGAGCTGCTTTACAGACTCAGGCAGGTTGCCGTCTTCATCATCCAGCGGAGTGGAGGCCAGCGCTGTGCGTTGATGAGCACGCCAACGGCGATGCCAGATCTGTTTATCGTCCCGCTCGCTACGGCAGGTTGTCCATCCCATGATCGGGGTTTTGCGTGTGCTACGGCTCATGGCGATCTCTTTAGCTGCCAGCTTCGTAATATCCGGCTTCTTTCTGATGTTTCAGCGCCAGAATGTAAACCGAGTTGCCCAGCACTTCGTAGACCAGTACGTATCCGGCACCACCGAAGGGGATGAGCAGTTCCCGGTATTCCGGTTCCATGTCATCGGCAGGACGGCCAGCATTGGGAAACTGCTCAAGAAGTAGCACTTTTTCCCGAATGGCCTTGATTGCGCCAATGGCAGCCTCTTCGCTTTTGTCCGCCAGGAACAGGTAAGCCTTCTCCAACCCGGCAGTGGCATTGTCCGTCCAATGAACTAGATATGACATTTGGGCATGGGCACCTTTTCGCCCTGAATGATCTTATCCATCCATTCGACAACTTCGGCGTTTGTCAGATGCAGGCCGGTTTGCATATAATGCTCATGTGCGGCCTTGGCTTCATGGCGCAAAGCTTCCCGTTTTTCCTCCCGCTCGACATAGTTCTCTATGGCTTGCAGCATAATGGCGTGGGCGGATTGGTTCCGGGCGTCAGCAAGGCTTTTAATTCGCTCGCGCAGGGGATTGGGGAGTTTTACAGAAGCAGGCGTTGTTGCTATATTTTGTTGCATGGCTTGTACCTCTGAGTAGAACTCTTAACTACTTTGAACTACCTGTCAATACCGATAATCTACAGCACGATAATGAAAAGGGTATTTATCTTAACCAAACAGAAGTTTATACTCTTTTTAGGCCTCACGGCATAATGGTCTTCATAGGGCAGTAACAAATTTTCTTGGACGACTGAAAACCCGCAAATCCTTGTGTGGCGGGATTCGAATCCACACACTCAAAAGTTTTGTGTATACTTTTGGGTATAAAAAAGAGCGTTTTGAAAATAAAAAATATTTTTAATAATTATTTCAAATAATTATACTTTTAATTCGAATCCCACCCTCTCCGCCATTAATACATAATAAAAACGGCGTGTTGCTTTAGATAGCACCACGCCGTTTTCGCGTTCAAAAAGGACATATTTTTAGCGAGCACATGGCCATGTACATACCGTTGTACACACTTTTGCTCAAACCTCTGTGGAAATGTGCTGCTGTTGCAACAGGCATTGTTAATCAGTCGCCCCTTAAAAACAAACAACCATTTGAAATGCGTTGAAATATTACTAAATACTGTAGCGTTTTCAACGGGGAATGTAATAAAAGATGTAAAAATCCGTTTGAAACGGAGCGTAAATTTCGCATGAAACCAAAGAGTCCGCCCAGCCACAAGCAGACCCATTTGCTTTACCAAGACCTGCTTGAGCAGCTGAATCCCAAAGATCCGCTGCTTCTTTTGGCGGGAAAACTGTCTTAAGAACTGTTTGAACGGGAGTTCGCTCCGCTATACGCAAAGCGTGCAAAGACTTTGGGCACCGCAGTGCCATTGAACCGGTCATCGGACACTTGAAAAGCGACGTTCGCCTGGCACGCAACTATCTCAAAGGCACAATTGGCGATGCGATAAACCTGCTTATGTCCGCTACCGCCTTCAACTGCGCAAAATGGATGAAGGCTGTGGTCCAAAGTCTATTTTTGTACTCGTAGTACTATGCAAATTCATTCGCAGGGATGACGACCACATGCCTACAGCGGCGTAAAGCCATTTGTTAAGGGCCGACTACTTAAAATGCGACTTTGTGCGGGGTTTCTTTGATCTGCATGATGGGTGGGATAGGGCCGCCCGCATTGTGCAATGCCGACATTGCGGTGTCTCTGACGGACTGCGAAGGGGGAGTGTCGGGGCGAGGGGGTGATTTTGAGCAAGATGGGTTGTTTTTAGAGCGTTACGAGTTCCTGCTGTCTATGCTGGACGACGAGACGTTTATGACGTTATAGGAAGTCTATGTGGCTATCGAAAACTGGTGCCAGCACTGCAACTACCGTAAGCCGCATCGCTCCCTTAACGGTATGCCTCCCGTGTCATTGACAGTTTTTATCCCTCCCTCAATAGGAGAAATGGGCCCACTCTCACCTCCGACAGCATTATCGGCCTTACAGGCGGCAGAAACAGAACCACAAAGAATCTACCACTAGCACTTAGCCTGGTACAAAAAAAGGAGGCTGGTCAAATTTCGCAAAATAAATATGGTAATATCGCCATCTCATCTTAAAAAAGGCTTTTTTACTTTTCTCAATTGCAATACGGTTGTGCTTTCTTTGTAATTGAAAATTGCCATGCAAATTGCACCTGTGTTAGAATTACATAAATACAGCTGTTGCTGAAAAGGAGATTTCAATGCGGTTGAGTCCCCATATCGCGAAATTTTTTTTTGTCATGGCTAATCTTGCTGTTATAATCATTGGCAGCAATCTTGCCATGGCAGAAGAAAATAAAATTATTGTCTATGGAACAGATTCTTGCCCAATTACAAAACGATATACACAGGCACTGGATGAATTGCATGTGCCTTATGAGTATAAAATAATTACAGATTCGAAAAACCAAGATGAAATGTGGTTGAAACTCACTAACGCTGGGTATTCCAGACAGTCAGTGGATCTGCCTGTACTACAGTACCAAGGAGAAGTAGCATCAAGGCCCACTCTTTCTCATGTAATTCAGCCATACTTGAGTCCAGATTTTCTTCCTCAGCAATATAAAATTGTGGTATATGGCCCAAATTCTGGACGGACGGCGGCATTGCTCAAGGATTTAACTGTATTAAAAATTAATTTTGAATACAAAGATATTTCTCAGCCTAAAGAAAATGCGGAAATGTTTAAGTTTGTACCTGGAAAATCTGTATATCCACCGGTAGTAGTTGTGAATAAAAAAGTGCTAACCAATCCCATGATAACCTCGGTATTATTAGCCCTTAAGCCACAATAAAAAGCGCTACTAGATCAGATTAACTTTGAAATGCTTCGCATTTCAAAGTTTGCACTCAGCCGAAAGTGTGATTCTCAACTGAATCCACGCCACGTTGTGGCGCGCTGCACTTTCGTGCAGCGTTAGATCATTTACACCTTTTCAAAGTTAAAATGCTCTAACTGTAGAATATAAAAACAACAGCCCCAAAGCCGCACGCCAACACAGTGCTTTGGGGCTGTTTGCAATACTCATACAGATGGGTTTGAGGAGACACAGTAGACAAGGCGACGCTCGATCCCCCCCCCCACGCAACAGAAAGTCTGTTATCACCCAAGATGCTTTCCTACTCTGAGTCTGCACGCTCCTGAAGCGAACGCAACAAGGCGTCCGCGGGCGGATAGACTTGGCGCAACTGACTGGCCTGCAACATAGCCTCAAAACCCCATTTGCCATTGTCCTGCCTGGAGAGCCAAGTAATATAAAGAAGCGCCTTGAGCTTGTCAGTAGCCTTCAGGTCTTGAATTTCCTTTGGCATGCCGGGCAGGGCAGATTTGGCAACCACAACAAGGGATTGCGTTGCCTTATGGCCACCCCCATGCACCTCAAGCACATAGTTTCCCGGCGTAGGGTTTGCCCCTTCAAGTACAGTCGACGGCTGCGCCAGATTGTTTTTTTGAATCAAGACAGCCGCATCCTGAGAATGAATTAGTCGTATGCTGTAGGGTGCGGCTCCGCCGTGCCAGATGACGGGCCAGTCTTGATGACCAATACTAACGACCTGCTCGTGAGGCCTGAATACCGGAACAACAAGGGCCGGAGCCTGGCCACGAGTCACCAGTATGACTTGTTGTGATTGCTTGCGAGCCCCCATGCCAGCAAGCCAATGCATTATGTTGCTTATTACGGAGGGCTGCTCCGCCTTAATGGATATAAGGCCGTATTGTGGGGCATTGGCTTTATTGATGGTCAATTGCTCAGCCCGCCCACTAAGGTCAACCGTTACAGTCGTTTCGGGCGCAGTGACCGTAATTCTATCGCCCTGAAAAATAAGCATTCCCACTTCGGGCGACAATGATTCTTGCCCTCGCAGTATTCGCACAGAGTGGGCAGAGCCATTGATACCGGATACTAGCCCCACAGGATAACTTTCTGCACGAAGGTTCAGGGGAAACAGCAGTACAAGTGCGGCCACCATATAGAGGCGTAACATAGCTATTGACCTTTGTTTTGGTTATGGTGAGCATTTTCCTTTTCTGAAATTTTTCTCATTATCTTGAGAATTGGTATTGTGACAAGAAAAATTACAAAATCGAAAAAGTATCCTTGTCGATAGGCCCAAAAAACCAAAGGTAAACCCATTATTGCAAACAACCAAGACAGTATTTCTCCCCATAGATGATTGAGATACAGAAAACAGCATGCGGACAAGACGATTAACCCTATGCAAAACAGTACCCTGACTGGCCACGGTAGAGAATGCTGCACGCCATAGGTGAAAAGTGAGCGGAGTGAGTTGAGGATGATGACAGCCCCGGGCAAGGGACCTAGTGTTGTTTCATGAATATCAAAGCTGTCGTCAAAACTTGCACCGATTATTACAATTCTGCCGTGCAGCATGTCGTTCAAAAAAGGTTGCACGTTGCCCGAACAAAGTGAATGAGCGGGCAGTGTGATAAGGAGGGGCCTTGCCTGTGCTCCGTCAATAATTTGAGGGGGCGCTGTGCCCGGCTTCATGGAATAAAAAATCCGATTTTCCTGTCCATCTTCATCAAGGGAAAAGACCTGCTCACCTACGACCAGAGAATTGCGCCTGCCCCCGTCCGGGCTGGAGCAAAAGCCCTCGGCGTCTTGTAACTGGGCTGTCATTTCCTCCAATAAATTCCCATTTGGGCCACGCGATTGCAGCGCGTAGGCCAACAGCTGCACAGAAGGTAAAAGCGCCGTTTTGTTATCTTGGGCAGCGCACACCGCGATCTTCCAGCGCCGAATACTGTGGCTGTCGTCTCGCAAAAATATGGGAAAGGCCCAATACAACCTGTCGGACTCAGCCACAGTCTTATCCAGAAAACTCTGCCGCACAGTTGGGGGCTTGTTTGGATCAGCACTTTTGCGCAGCGATTTGACAAGAATGATTGGTGGCCCTGCGGGCAGCTGTGCCAAGGTTTTTTGGAGCTCGCCGTCACGCTCTGGGGCCTCCTGATTGGAGCGGGCAAGGTCAACATCCACAATGACCAGGCTGGGTTGCGCTGCGGCTATGGTTTTTATGAGGCAGGCCAGCTTGTCTCTTGGGGTTAAAAACGGCTCGCCCCAGGAACGGTAAGTGTTTTCGTCCATATCAACAAAAGCATATAAGTGTTCGAGCTTGCCCGAACCTTCTCCACTGTCGCTATGGGTGCCAAAATCCATGGCAATAACCCAGTCTTGAATTCTTTCCACCTTTGCCTGCATCCATAAATTCAGGGGAGTACTGCTCAAGATCAACAGGCTGCTTGCTCCAAGCAGGGTGGCGGCCAGCAAGTAGCGTTTATTCTTGCCAAGTTCTGACCAGCGCGTCTTTATACATTCTGGCGCGAACCTGTTCACGACTTTTGAAATCAGCCCGATCAGTACTGTTAAAGGAAAGGTGTCCTCGATGACCTTTCCTAAAGGGTACACCTTGTTCCATAGCTGTTTTAACCTGTTCGACATGGCTGATTTTCTCCGTGCAAATAAGCCAAACACCTAAAGTGAACATCTCTATCCAGGTTAAAAGCGACTGCAAACTTTTTTCCATCGATGGCTGGAATGCAGCATTCACAAAAATTAGGGCATGGATGCAACTATTTATCGCCAATATAAATAAAAGCTCCCCAGTACAATGGATTATCAGAATTGAACCGTTTTCTTGTTATATCGCGCTCTTTCAATGCCGCATGTCGCAGGGCCTGGGCCTTGGGCATGCCCTTTGCCAGATTGTCATAAAAAAATTCCATCAGTTCCTGCGTTTCCTTATCGGGCACAGACCACATGCTCATGACCATTCCCTTGGCACCAGCCTGGGTAATGGCCCGGCGCAGCCCAAAAACCCCTTCGCCTGTTTTTACGTCGCCAAGCCCCGTTTGGCAGGCAGATAGCACGACAATTTCCGTGCCGTTGATGGGCATAGTCAAGAATTTTTCTGCGGTGACAATGCCATCAATTCCCATACCCTTGAGGGCGGTGTTGGCCCCCGCCAATGCAATGCCTGAACGCGCCAGGGGATTTTCGTAGTGCCGGGCAGGGTCGGAAGTCAAACCTGAAAACGAAGAAAACTGGCTCAAAACCTCTGGCCCACGAGAATTCAGAGTGTCTTGCATTTCCTGATCCGAAAGAAAAAAACCGTGAGTGGCCAGATGTAGATAACGCGGGGCCGGACCCTTTTGAAGTTCGCTCTCCACCGCGTCTGCCCCGACACGAAGGCGGGCATTTTCGCCAATCATTTTGGCCACGGCCTCTGCTTCTACCCGGGTGGCGGGCAAAGGGTTCAATGTCAATGCCCGCAGATCGGCTGAGCGCTGAAAGGTGCGGCCTGGTTGGGTAGCTTCTGCCATGTGGCCGGATGCGGCGTTGGACGCGCTGGTAGCGTGGGCATCCATGTCAAAGTCCGGGTCACCCAGAACGAGGGAGCGTCCCTTGGCTGCGGGGACGTCGTCCATAGCCACAAGGTCACGACCAGAGCAGACATAGTTGAACGTATACTTTTCGATCAGCAAGCGGTTATTGCTGTCTCGCAGAATTTCAAAGGGGATGAGGTTCAAAACCCCGTCTGGGGATATGAATATGTTTTTGGCATTCCCGATGCCTGTTGCCAGTGGTGCAAACACTAGCCTGTTCAGCCTGTGGCCAAACAGGGCGATAGCTTCTGGATTCTGCCCGTCTTGCAGGGCAAGGCGCAGTGCTGCTACGGCCTGCTCAATGGGCGTAGCCTCACCCAGATCAATGAGAGTCAGACTATCAGGGTTGCCTGCTGGCAGCACAAAGGCGATATAGTGTGAAGGCTTCCAGCTTTCACAGATGTCCGCGGCCTTGAAATCATAGATATCGATCTTGGCAAAATCCACCAGGGTCGAACCGGCAGGAAGAGCCTTTGCAACTGTTGCCGCATCTACTTGGCGCCGTTTGCGGTCACGGGCATAGTTTTGGCTGCACTTTGCCAATTCTGCTTCTATATCCGCCTGCTCTTTTTTGAGTTCTGCCAAACGAGCCTGATGAGCCTCAGCCGACCCCTCTCTTGGCCCCATAAAGGTAAGTTCCGTGACCTCGGTACAAAGTTGCGCGAGTCTTTCAAACAAAATTTTGCCCTGTGGATCACCTGCTTGAATCAGGGCTTCACGAAACTGCCGCTGGGCTTCGAGGGCCGCGCCTTTACGTTTGAGCCAAACTGCAAAAGCATGATCCCTCGCCGCTCTGTTTGTGGGGACCTGAGTGGCGACAACTGTCATGTACACGTCAAACCAAACACGCATATTAGACAAAAAAGCAATTTTTTGGGCTTCTGATATCATGCCCATGACCTGATCAATGAGTTCTTTTTCGATGTCTAGTCCACGTTGCATGAGAGGGAGGGCTTGATCCTGCTTGTCCTGAGCTACCAGCGCGGTTGCCAGGTTAAGTAGATTGCTTGCGACCTGTGGATGTTCTGATCCCAGTTTTTTTTCACTGATCTCCAGGGCGGTTCTATAAAAATATTCTGCCTTGCTTGCTTCACCCATCCGCCTATAAAGCACTCCAAGGTTGCCTTGGATCATTGCAAAATCTGGATGATTTGGCCCAAGAGCTTTTTTCTGAATTTCTAAAGCCCGCAGATAAAAGACTTCGGCTTCTGCGTATTCGCCTAGATCGCAGTGTAAAACTCCTAGCAAACCCAAGTAGTTCGCCAATTCAGGATGCCACGGATCAAGTTTGCTTTCAGCGATTGCCAAGGCGCGCTCCATCAGTTGTAAGGCATCGGAATATGCATACTTCCTCACGTAGATCACTGCCAAAGCACTAAGAGATGGTGCGAGGGTAAGATGATCTGGGCCGAGCTTCTTTTCACGTATCAGTATTGCACGTTTAACTATCGCCTCAGCTTTTTCATATGCGCTTACTTTGCAATATACATTGCCCAGATTTCCTAATGTAGTAGCAATTTCAGGATCTTCAGGATTCAGCTTTTCAGTGATCGACAATGAGTGTTGGAGGAATATTTCGGCTTTGTCATAGCGGGCAATTCCCGTATATAATAGTCCAAGATTGTTCAAAATAGTGGCAGCTATCATATTGTCCGGGCCAAAATTTTTTTCATTTATTTCTAGTGCCCGTTGCATCAGGGGCTCGGCCTTAAAAAATTCTCCTTCGGCAAGATACGCCTCAGAAAGCAATATTAGTGTGGACACAACCTCTTTTGGTTTGGATTGGTCGTTCATTTCCTGAAGGGCTAGGGCTTGTTCACAACACTCTACTGCTTGTTTATAGTCGCCAGCAGCGATGTATAGCCGTGCCAATACGTCGGACGACAAGGCTACCCAAGGATGTTGCTTGCCCAATTTTTTCTCGAATTTCGCCCTATTTTTTTTAATCATCTCTATGGCATCTGCATGCCTTCCTGCATCATATAGTTTTTTTGCTCTTAGCTCCATAACTTCGAAATCATTTCTAGCCGTTATAACAACAAAATATGAAAAATATGAAACAATTACTATGGCAATAATTAAAAGTATCCGCCGCATGATTTGCTCTCCGCATCAGGGTTGAAGGCATAGCGACTGTAACAAACAAACTACATCGATGAATATGCTGATTGATGTTAGGAATCGTAACCAACCTACCATTTTTCATAAAGCAAAAATTTTCTGGCCCTTCCATGTTGCCAGAGGGTTCAACAGTGTTGCCTCCATCGCCAATGTGAGTACCAGCGGGCCTCAAACTTGGCGATGATGCCATTACACTTATCAAGCAAGCGTTGTGCTGCTGAGGTGATAATGACGACTCCAGCACACCGGCGCCATGACACTTCAGATGAGGCATGGAAAAAGCCTGAGCCCCATTTGCCAGGGAGACAAGGAAGTTCGGGTGGGATTGCGCAGGACAACAGACAATTTATCGACGCAGTGTTCTGGGTTATGCGTACCCAGGATATTCACTCGGTCCCTGTTCAATTAAAAGGGATACAAATATCTGGATATGAAACCGTATATGATCTTTTTTCACAAAATATTTATATTGATATTTAAGGCAGTTGCTCTATTTTTCGAATCCCACCCTCTCCGCCATTAATAAATAACTACAGGCTGTTATGCTCAACTGCATGACAGCCTGTTTTTTATGGCTTGAGGCTTGTGGTTCGATTTGCGGTTCGATTGATAAATTATTGCCTTTCAAACCATTATTGCGCAAATTATAGCGATTTCAGAAGTATTATCACTGTCCAACAGAATTCACAGGAGGAGCAACAAAGGCGATGCTCTTTTATCAAAACGACACTACTAACGGCTCATAATGATACAATTCTACTTTAGAATTTTTAGCTTTTCTTTAGCATCAAGAATGTATTTTTCAAATTTATCTCTCAATCCGTTCACATATCTATCAGGCAAAACATAGCAAAGATGGCTACGGCCTGCACGACGCTTTGAAGACATTTTGTAGGCGCAAAATTCAATATTTTTCTGTTTAATGGGGTTGGCGTAGATACAAAGTTCCCCTTCCTCATAAATGTAGCTTACCACCCTATCCGCAACAACTTTCTTTACCCCTAATTCATGAAGCCTCGATTCTGCCCACTGAAGTTGTTCGCTATCCCGATGCGGAGCCCACCCCCAACCAATTTCATCAATTAATTTAGAGTTCTCATGGGGAGAAACAATATATAGCGTCTCATTAGCCCGACGAGCTTCCAAAACTTTGGCAGATTCTTCTCTTTCGAGTCTTTCCTTTTCGGCAAACATACGATCCCAGTGATCCACAGCCAAATGCCGGATTTGCTCAACAACAGGGCATTTCTTTGTATTACCTTCTCCAGCGATGTGACGCCGCAAGCCCTCTGGAAGCGCATACCCTTCTTCGTAAGGCGCATCACTTCCTTCTCCACAAAGAGGGCAGTACGCTCTTTCCCTTCCATATACGGGATGATACGGAATAATTTCAACATATTCCAAGAGTTTTTCCGCAATCAGATTTTCCCAATGGTACGTATCTTCCCTTGATTTACAATTATAATATGATGTTAGCAGTTTATGAAGATTCTCCGGCATCAAATGCAAAATAACGTACCGTGCCGTCAATAGTTCATTCTGTAATCTCTCTATTGTTTGTTCAGCGGTGCTTTCCCACGAGTGCCTTTTCATTTTCCTCTCCAGCTTAAAAATAATAACTTTACTTATAAAAATATCCCCTAAAAGTATAAACTGCAACTGATGTAGCGCCCCCCTGGCACCCACCACTCAGGAGAGGGGCTATTTCTTTAGGACTACAGCAGACGCCGCCGTAGGCCGCAGCCCCCAAAGACCCCACAGCCCCGGCAGAAGTGGCTTACCGTGATTGCGCCATTGCCTGTTTTCCCCGCAGATGCGGTTTACCGTCAAACACCTCGCCCTCACCGCGCCCTGTTTCGCCATCACGCCACCTGCGAGGCCATTTGCGAAGTCTCGCCGCCAACTCTTGCTTTCGCGCATTGGGTAGCGCGCGATATTTTTGTTCGTTTTTTTATCTATTCTTTTGACTCTGGCAATAATGCATTCTATAGTACGCTCCAAACAATTATCCCCCCCAGCTATGCGGTATTTTAAGACGCCTCGCTCAGGATAATTTATTATGCTTGACAAATCTTATCTGCATTACAACACAACTATTTTTTCTTTTGCCCAGACTTTTATAAGGAGTCGCCTTTGTAACAATTTATATTCTGCTATGCACACCTACAGTGTATTTTATTGAAGCAATGACATAATTTCGATATGCCTAAAGCATAAGGAGTGGTAGATGCGTTTGAGCCTTACCCACAAATATGTCGGTTCTCTGTTTTCAGCCCTCATTACCTGTTGCGCTGTTGTTTTGTTTGTATCCATCTACTACATGAAAAAGCCGATACATGAAGAATTGCGCAACAGCATACACCGCATGCAGAATATTGTTCATTCCTCCAATGAGATGACCATACAGCGCTTTGCCCAAAATGCCGCCCTTATTGCCGACAACGAGCACCTGGGTCGCGCCATGGCTGTCAAGGATCATGACGAAGTGTTCACTCTTGCTGAAAAGGCCATGAAGATGGCCAATTCAGACTTTATGTCTGTGACGGATGCCCAGGGCATCGTTCTTTCGCGGGGGCATGCCAAGGGCAAATACGGCGACAGCATCGCCAATCAGGAAACCGTCGCCAAAGCCATGAGGGGCGAGCCTGCGCAGGCTGTGGTGACAGGCCCGCTCAATCCCTTCACCTTGCGCGCATCGCAGCCTGTTTTTTACGAAGGACGCCTGGTGGGAACCATATCCATCGGCGTATCGCTCACCACCCCTGATTATCTGGACTGGCTCAGCCAGCTTGCTGGAGCCGCCGTCACCATCTTCAAGGGGGATACGCGCGTCATGACAACCATTCTTTTGGACAACAAGCGTGCCGTGGGTACAAAACTTGAGGCCCCGAACGTCACTGACGCCGTGCTTGAGCGTGGCGAAACGGTTTTTGTGCACGACAACATCCTTGGTGTTCCGTATCAGTCCGCATATTGGCCGGTGACGGCTGCCGATGGAAAAATTGTGGGCATGTGGTTTACCGGAGCGCCCATAAGCGAACTGAAAAAGCTTGAAAATGAAGCTGTGTTTACGGCCATCACCGTGGCCGCCGCTTTGCTGCTGGTGCAACTGGCCATTTCAGTCTTCGTCGGCTTGCGTGTCAGCGCGCCGATGCGCAAAATTACAAAATATGCCCTTGACGTGGCCGACGGTAAACAGGACAGCGTGCTGACGGTGCGCGGTTCTGACGACATGGGCCTGCTGGCCGATGCCTTGCGCGGCATGGAAAAAAATCTGCGCACGCTGGTGATTGAAACAACGGAAAAAGCCAAAGAAGCCGAAAAAATCGGCGAAACCTGCCGCAAAGCCATGCAGGAAGCCGAACAGGCCAAGGTAAGGGCGGAGCAAGCCAAACGTGACGGCATGTCAAGCGCGGCGGCGCATATTGAAGAAGTTACCTCCAAACTCAGCCATTCTGTTTCAGACATTGCCGAGCAGGTGGAAAATACCGATATCGCCCTGAGCCGGGCAGTGTCAAAGCTTGCCGAAATAGCGTCTGCCATGGATGAGATGAATTCCACGGTGCTTGCTGTTGCCCACAATGCTGGCGGCGCTGCGGACATTTCAGATGCGGCGCGCAAACTGGCAGAAGCAGGCTCCAGCGTGGTTTCGCAGGCCGTATCCAGCATCCAGCAGGTGCAGCAGCAATCGCTGGGCCTCAAGGGCGGCATGACCCAGCTTGACGAGCATGCCAGGGCCATCAGCCGCATCATGGGCGTCATTTCCGACATAGCCGACCAGACAAACCTGCTGGCCCTCAATGCGGCCATTGAAGCTGCCCGCGCAGGCGATGCCGGCCGGGGATTTGCCGTCGTGGCTGACGAGGTGCGCAAGCTGGCGGAAAAAACCATGACATCCACCACAGATGTGGCCGAGGCCATTCGGGCTATCCAGTCCAGTGCGGCGCAAAGCATTCAGCAGGTTGACGAAGCAGTGAACAATATCGCTGTAGCCACGGAATATTCCAATAAATCCGGCCAGTCTCTGCATGAGATCGTGGGCATGGTGGACAAGACAGCTGACGAAGTGCGCGCCATCGCCACAGCCAGCGAACAGCAGTCCGCCGTGAGCGACGAGATCAACAAGTCCATTAGCGATGTGAACTATCTGACCGGCAATACGTCAGAATCCATGAAGGTGGCCATGCATGAGATTGATGCCCTGCGCCAGCAGACGCAGAGCCTTATGGATCTGGTGGAAAGCCTGAAAAAATCCTGATCGGCTGCCTGATTGCGGCATTCTTATAAAAGTGGAATGCCGCCATTGGCTCAAACCTGCATATGCCCCCATCGGAGCAGACAACGCATGGCCAACCCGGCTGAACGTTGTGCCCGATGGGGGCATTTTGTGGTTGGCAGAAAAGGCTTTTACAGCATTGCACTCACGCAGAAAACGGTCGGCGATACCCTGAAAAAGATATTCTGGGCTGGGGGCGGGCCATGAGAAGGCACGTCCATTATTGCTCACGTGGATTGCTTACAAAACCCCAAACAGCAATTTTCCGCGCGCATCTCGCTCCACCATGGGCAGGAAACCCTGCAACAAAAACGTTTCAGCGACGCGAATACAATACAAAATTGTCTTGCATTGCGACGCTAGAATCTTTCAACACACTACAAATAAACACTATTTCAAATGGAATAAATAATGCACTTGTTCGAGACAGCGTTACGCAATCATCCAGTTCGAGAAGGAGTACCAGATGTTCATGAGTTTTCTGTCTCTGGCAAAACGCAAGACATTGCCGATCATGCTGGCCTGTGGCCTGCTGTCGCCGGCCACCACAAGCCCTGCGCAAGACGTGCCCCAGTATACGGCCACCATCTCAGCCGCCACAAACCCGCTAAGCACGCGGGGCATTGTCACCTCGCCCAACTACCTTGCCTCCCAGGCCGGACTGGAGATCCTGCGCAAAGGCGGAACCGCTGTAGACGCAGCCATTGCCACGGCCTCCACACTGGCGGTGGTCTATCCGCAGATGTGCACACTGGGCGGCGACAACTTCTGGTTGATCTACAATGCCAAAACCGGTGAACTGAAGGCCCTGAACGCCAGCGGCCGCTCCGGCGAAAAAGCCACCATTGATTTTTACAAGTCCAAGGGTGTCTCCAAAATTCCTTCACGCGGCTATCTGGCAGCCAACACTGTTCCCGGCGTTGTCTCGGGCTGGGGCGCGGCGTACGAATACAGCAAGGGCAACATGAAGAGTTCCCTGCGCTGGAAAGACCTGCTGGCCTCGGCCATTGACTATGCCGACAAGGGCTTTCCTGTCAGCACCTCGCTGGCGTTCTGGAGCAAGATCAACACCAATCCTGCCGACTCTGAATTTCGTAACCTGCAGCGGTTTGACGCCTTCCGCAAAACCTATCTGCACCCTGACGGCAGCCCGTACACGGTGGGCCAGGTCATGCGTCTGCCCGAACTGGCTGGCACGCTGCGCCAACTTGCCGACAAAGGCTCCAAAGAATTTTACACGGGCGACATTGCCAAGCGTATTGTGGCAGATTTGCAGACCAACGGCGGCTTGCTGACGCTCAGCGACTTTGCGGCGCACAAGGCGGATTGGGTAAAGCCCATCTACGCCGATTACCGGGGCTACAAGGCGGCGAACTTCCCCCCCAACACCCAGGGCATGGCTTCGCTGGAAATCCTGAACGTGCTGAACAATTTTGACATCAAGGCCATGGGCGAAGGCACGGCAGACTATTATCATGCCGTGATTGAAGCCACAAAAGAAGCCTTTGCCGACCGCGACAAATACCTTTCTGACCCTGACTTTGTTAAGATTCCTCTGGATTATCTGCTGTCTGCCCAGCATGGCAAAGAGCAGGCCGCGCGCATCCGTATGGACAAGGCCGCTGAAAAGGTGACGCCCCTTGACCCCAAGGGCGACACCATCTGGCTTGGCGTTGTGGACTCTGAAGGCAATGCCGTTTCACTGATCCAGAGCATCTATCACGACTTCGGATCGGGCATTGTCGCGGGCGGCACGGGCGTGCTGCTGCAGAACCGGGGCAGCTTCTTTTCGCTTGATCCAAACCACGTGAACCATCTTGAGCCACGCAAGCGTACGTTCCATACGCTCAACCCCGCCATGCTGCTCAAAAACGGCAAACCCTTTCTGGTTTACGGCACCATGGGCGGCGAAGGCCAACCCCAGACCCAGGCCGCCATTGTCACCCGCGTGGTCGATTTCGGCATGACGCCGCAAGAGGCCATATCCGCGCCACGCTGGCTCTATGGCCGCACCTGGGGCGCTGCTTCCAATGACCTCAAGCTTGAGGGGCGGATCCCCAAAAATGTCGTGGATGAGCTGCAACGTCGCGGCCATCCTGTGCGCTCGGTCGAGGACTACACCGACACCATGGGGCATGCCGGGGCCATTCTTGTGGATCAGGCCAGCGGCGTGCTTCAGGGCGCGACCGACCCCCGTGGCGACGGGCTTGCCGCTGCGTATTAGGGCGCTGTCCCTTTGAAATGCCTTGTGCGGGAGAAGACCCTTTTGCAAAGGGGTCTCCTCCCGCACAAACTTCAACATGTATAAGACACTTAAATCACAACACAAAATATCGTCCGCGTTGAGGGCAGCGCCGTTGGCTGTTGTGCCGCTGCCCCCTCTCATAATTACTGCTCAATCTGGCGCAGCAGGTTTTCCATAAAGGCATCCAGCTTGTGCTGCGCGTCCTGATCCAGACCCAGCACACTGGCGGAATGCAACTGCTTTTCGCTCAATTGATCAATCACGGGCAGGGCTACACGGCGTTCCGGCAAATGTTCCAGAGCGGGAAGATTTACGGCCTGCCCGGCGCTGGCCCGGTTAAGAATCAGCGTCTGCCTGTTCAGGCCAAGATCCGCAGCCATGCGCGACACTTGCCCCGCTGTCTGCAGTGAACGCATGCTCGGCTCCGAAACCACAAGCAGGTGGTCCACATGCGCCACCGTGCCGCGACCAAGGTGCTCCACCCCGGCTTCCATATCCACGAGAACCCAGTCATTGCGCTCCAGCACCAGATGCGCCAGCAAGGCCTTGAGCAGGGCGCTGGCTTCACAGGCGCAGCCGCCATTGGCCGACGTGAGCGCCCCCATAACCAGCAGGCGCTTTTCGCCCACGGGCCTGTCGCCCAGGGGCGGCCCGCAGACCTTCAAGGGGGCGGAAAGTATTTCAGGCAAATCGCTGACATGCGGGTTCAGCATCATCATGCCGCCCTGCCCCGCTGGCCGTATGCGCTCCTGCACAAGCTCGGGCCGCTGGCTCAGAGCAATGGGCAGTGCGGCCATGTCCAGCCCGCAGGCCTGCCCAAGGGACAAAGCCGTGTCCGCATCCACCAGCCACACGTTATGCCCCTGGCGCGCGAGGTAATCGCCAAGCCAGGCCGTCATGGTGGTCTTGCCCACGCCCCCCTTGCCGGAAACAGCAATCTTCATAACAACTCCTGAAACAGTTTGGCGTGAAAGAACCCGGCGCATCGTCAACAGGCTTGCTGACCGTGGCGGCAAAAGTTCGCGCCTTGGCCGCCACGGCGCAATGTCGGATTGTAGTGTCTTACGCTTTCAGGCCAAGCGCCAGACGCTTGCTTGTGATGCGCTGGTTCAGCAGATCCGCCGCCTTCACCGGGTCAGATTCCACCACAAAGGATGCGCCCACCAGACCTTCCAGACCGTTCAGGGCTATATCCGTCACCAACTCCGAACCCAGAATATTGGGCGGCAGGCCCAGATGCGTGTAGACGCCGCTGGCCACGGCATACAGGCCAATGGCCGCTGCCTTTTCAGAGTACCATTCCGGCGCGGAGGCCACCACGGGCAGATCCGAAATATCCACGCCAAGGCTGTTGGCAATCAGCGCGCACAGCTGCATGATGCGGGCATTGTCCACACAGCTGCCCATATGCAGCACGGGCGGTATGCCCAGCGCACCGCACAGGCTGCGCAGCCCCGGCCCGGCCATTTGGGCCCCCTCGGGCATCAGCAGCCCGGCCTTGCCCGCCGCCGTGGTCACGCAGCCTGTCACTAGCACCAGGATGTCGTTCTTGATGAGTTCCTTGATGATGCCCACATTGGCCGAGTCCTGCTTGACCTTGGGGTTGTTGCAGCCCACCACCGCCGCAAAGCCGCGCACGGTTCCCGCCTTGACGGCGTCCAGCAGGGGTTCGAGCGAACCGCCCAGGGCTTCAAGAATGGCCTCGTTGGAAAATCCGGTCATGATGTCCACCGGCTCCACGGGAATGTCCACCCGGCCGGGATCGCGCTCGGCAAAAGCGTCAATGGCCATGTTCAGGATTTTGTGCGCCTCTTCGCGCGCGTTCTCTGGCGTAAAATTCATGTGAATGGCCCCGGTAAAGCGGGCCTTGGCGGCAGTATCAATAAAGCGGGTGTGGTAACAGGCCGAAATCTGCACAAGGCTCGGCATGATGCACTGGTAGTCCACCACCACGGCTTCCACCGCGCCGGTCACAATGGCCAGCTCGGTCATCAGATGGTTGCCCGCCATGGGGATGCCCTGACGCATGAGCAGTTCGTTGCCCGTACAGCACAGACCGGCCACGGTGATGCCTTGTGCCCCGGCCTTTTTGGCGCGTTCGACCATTTCCGGCTCACGGGCGGCCATAAGTATCATTTCGGAAACAACAGGGTTGTGCCCGTGTACCAGGATGTTGACGGTGTCCTTTTTGATGACGCCCAGGTTCACCGTGGACTTGCGCGGAGTGGGAGTACCAAAAAGGATGTCGCACAGCTCGGTGGCGATCATTGACCCGGCCCATCCGTCGGACAAGGCGCAACGGGCTGCGTGCAGCATGGTGTTGGGCGCGTCATTGTCGCAGCCCATATGGGTGCGGTGCATCATTTCGGCAATTTCGCGGTCAACGCCGCGCGGCATAATGTTCAGCTTATTCCAGATTTCCTTGCGCTTGGCAGGAACTCGCGACACAAAGTTCACTGCTTTGCGTCTGCTGCCGAAATCACTGTAACAGGCGTCCACCACATCGGCGGCCACGTCGTTCATGGCGCGGCCTTCAACGGCTATGCCCAGTTCCGCCGCGATGCGCAGCAGTTTGGCCGCATCGCGGATCTGGTAATCCGCTGCCTTGCCTTCCACCACGGCCTCAAGGGTTTCTATGACGTCCCGGCCATGATCGGAATGCCCGGCAGAACCTCCGGCAATAAAACGCCCGAAGTTGCGTGCCACGATGACGTCCGCATCTGCCCCGCACACCCCGCGTGAGAGCTTGCCGCCGGGTTCGGCCTTGGCGCTGATGCGGCACGGCCCCATGACGCAGTTACGGCAGGTTGTGCCGAGCTCGCAAAACCGACAGTGCGGCGTCTGCTGCGCCAGCCTGTCCCATGCGGTTTCGACGCCGTCTTTGCGCGCCTTTTCCAGCATGTGTTTGGCGTCATCCCAAATGGACATTTCGTTAATGTCTAACAGCTTGTCTTTCATACTGTCCTCGCTCACGCTGAGTGTTGCTGCCGTCAGGCAGGGCACGCAGAGGCATGCCTTTGATACCAACATAGCATTGCGCAAGGAATTCGTCTGTCAGCTACCCGACAAAGGGAGCAATCCTTTTCAAATGGGCCGCCACATCGCATCAGCGGGAAAAATAACGAGACGGATGTCTGGCTGCGAAACAAAAAAACGCAAGGCAGGCGCGCCCTGCGGCATATCTGTTTTTCGGTTCTGCGCGCCGCCGCTCAGACTGATACGTTCAGGGGCGGAAAGACGTAAGGAAGCACTGAGTAAAGAGCCTCCTGGAAACGCGCTGGTATTTCGTTTGGCAAGGCGCGATCTTTTTTCAAACAGGTGTGGACTCTTCCGTCCTCGACTGTTTCGAAAAAAGTGAAGCAGCCCCGCCAAGCGGAATAACTGCGCGTTTCCTTAATGCAGCAGTTCGCGCAAGCGGTTTTCGTCCAGGATGCGGTACAGGCCGCGCTGCTCTTTTTGCAGGATGCCCAGACGGGTAAAGTCGGTGAGCAAGGTGGAGATGGTCTGGCGTGACGTGCCGAGCGTCTGCGCCAGCATTTCGCCGGAGAGGGGCAGCCGGATAAGCCGCTCCTTTGAGCTGCCTTCACTTGAGCTACCTTCATTTTCGTGGGCAAGATCCATGAGCAGCCGCGCCAGCCGCACGGTCACGTCGCGCAGGGCGAGGCCGTCGATAATGCTGAAACAGCTTTTCAGCATACCGCCCAGCACCCGCACAATGGGCACGGTAAATTCGGGTATGGTCATCATGCACCGGTTGAACGTGGGCGTATCAAGCAGCAGAAGAACGGCGTCTTCCAGCACCTGCACAAAGGCGTTGGAGTGGCTCACGTAGAGGTCGCCGGGCTTGAGAAAGGCAATGGTAAACTCCCTGTCGCCATAGGAAAGATAGATGCGCACCAGCCCGGATTTGACTATGAAGACAAAATTGCCCTTCTGCTTTTTGTCCGGCTCCTGCTCCGCAAGGTCGTCGTCATATTGGGGTGCGAAAATAATGGCCTGCCGGGCATAGCGTCTTTCATGAAAGGCAGACAGCAGGGGGGCCAGTTCCGGCCGGGCCAATTCGTCAAGCAGATTGATATTGCTGAATTTCATGCAGCCCCCTTTTGTTCTTCGCCCTGTTTGCCATGAGTAGGCGCTGCCACGGTTTTCATGCCTTGCCTCAACCGGAATTGTTGCCGCCCCTGCTCGCAACCCGAAGAGGGCGGACACACCATGCGGACGCCAGGACAGCGAATATTTGGTCAGCAAACACCTGGGCAGCAGATACCAAGAGAATAGACGCTGCACGAAGAGTGTCAACACAAAGAGGCATGCCGGCCTGTCTATGCCAGCATGCCCCTGTGTGAGTAAATCCGGAAATGCGCCACGCCACGGGAATAGTACGCGCTGAGGGCGTCGCCGACTTCATGCCTATACAATACCACCCCGGCAAGACTCCGCTCTGGCGCTGCTCCGCTCAGGTACTGCTCCGCTCAGGTACTGCTCCGCTCCGGCGCTACGAGACGCCGCGCGCCTCTGATCCAGGCGTCAGCGCCACCGGCCTTGAACCTGTTATGCTGGGGGGCAGATACTTTTTGAAGTCAATATCGTATTTTTTCATTTTATAATAAATAATACGGTATGTTATATTCAAATCCCGCGCGGCCTGGTGAATGTTGCCCCCGGCTTTGGCCAGGGCGGCGACAATGAGCTCGCGCTCCACATTGGCCACGGTTTCCGTCAGGCCCATAGTGCCCGTCGTCCATATGGGCGTGCCGCCCTTTGCCCCCTGGAGCATGCCCGGCAAATGGTGCGAGCGCAGCACGGCGTCGTCGCAGATAAGCACCGCCCTTTCCAGCACGTTTCGCAGCTCGCGCACGTTGCCGGGCCAGTGGTAGGCAAGCAGCATATCAATGGCCGGGGTTGAGACGCGCCGCACAGGCCGCCCGTATTCCTTGCTGAACATCTCGATAAAGTGCTCGACCATGGGCAAAATGTCTTCCGGCCTTTCCCGCAGGGGCGGAATGAACACAGGAAAGACATTGATGCGGTAGTACAGGTCTTCACGAAACAGTCCCTGCTCCACCAGTTCTTCCAGCGGGCGGTTGGTGGCGCAGACCAGGCGCACATCCACCTTGATGCGCCGCTCGTCGCCCAGGGGCTGAATCTCGCCTTCCTGCAAGGCCCGCAGCACCTTGGCCTGGGCTATGGCCGACAGATCACCCACCTCATCCAGAAAAAGCGTGCCCCCGTCGGCCTGACGGAACAGGCCCGCCCTGTTCTGCACGGCTCCGGTAAAGGCCCCCTTGCGCCAACCGAACAGTTCGCCTTCGATAAGCTCCGACGGCAGGGCCGCGCAGTTGAGCATAACCAGCGGTTTATTGCGCCGGGGGCTGGCCGCGTGCAGTGCCTGCGCCATGAGTTCCTTGCCCACGCCGGATTCGCCCCGCAGCAGCACCGTGGCCTTGCCCGCCCCGGCCTGCGTCAGGCGTCGCAACACGTGATGCATGCTTTTTGACCGGGCGATGATGGATGATGGCAGTCCGTTGGCCAGGGGTTCGTCAGCAAGTATGCAGGCGTGCCTTCTGCTCAGCTCTTCCTGCAGCCAGGCTACCTGCCTGCCCACCAGGATGGCCACTGTCTGCAAAAAACGGCAGCGCAAATCCAGTTCGTCCTGGGGCGCTGTGGGCGTATCGGCACTGAGGATGCCCACCACCTCGGACTTGTCGCCGTTTTCCACATGCACAGGCACGCAGATAAAGGCCAGGCGGGCCATTTCTTCTTCACTGCGGCCGAACATGCGGTTCTTGAAATCCGCCCGTCCGCGCATACAGGACACAATGATGGGATGCCCCTCGGCAAAGACCTGCCCCGTGATGCCCGACCCCGGCGCATAGGCCGCCTCCGGGGAGTCGGCCTGATCGTAGGACAGAGACAGCCGCAACTCGCCGCTGTCCGGGTCCTGCACCACGATGTGCGGCCTGTCGAAGTGCATGTCCTCGGCAAGGGCCGCCAGTAGCTCCTGCAGGGATTCTTGAAAGGAATGGCCAGGGGAAAGGGCAATCAGCACCCGATCAAGGGTGTCGAGACATTGCCCCGCATTCATAAACAACAGGGATGGTGTCGCGTTGCACTGCACGGTGGCCTCGCTTCCAGGATTGAACCGGGATTCCCGGTACGGGCGACATCCGCGCCAAAGGCGGAAACACCACGGCCGCCTGTCGGAAAACATGCGGCGCTCGGCAACAGGCATGCCCGCCTGCCGTTGCCGGACTGAACCCTGGGGGGAGGTGGAGCCAAAAGGCGCCATAGGTACAGCGACATCTCAGAATTTCAGCATGGCACTTGCGTCCAGCCGGAGCCTGCCCAAAGGCTGATCTCCTTGTTCGCCTGAAATATATCCACAGGCTGACCTGACGTCAAAAAAAATCCGCATGCCCAATCTGGGGCGTGCTCCTTCGCAGGCCCGATATTCATGCCGCACACCCGATACTCCGGCCCGCATGCCGCGCAGGCGCTTTTGCTGCGGCGGCGGCAAATGCGCGCGCAGCCTTGCTCACGTTGTCGAGGAGGGTTTTGCACGCCGCTTCAGCGCATCTTGCAAAAATGTATCATGGGAACTGAAACGCAACTATTATTTTCGCATTTTACCAGTGAAAGCTCGATGTTGACAAAATTATCCCCACAGGGGCGCGCACAGCTCTTACAGCACAAAATAGTATCACGGCAAGCCTGTCCTTACGAATAATATAAAACATATAAGCGTGTTATGAAAAGGGCACACTTTCTGCACAAAGCGTGACAAGCGCATAGGCGCGCAACCATCAAAGCAAGAGGGATTCTCATGCGCCAGGTAGCAATTTACGGAAAGGGCGGCATCGGCAAGTCCACCACCACACAGAACCTCAATGCCGGTCTCGGCGAAATGGGCAAGCACATCATGATCGTGGGCTGTGACCCCAAGGCGGACTCCACCCGCCTCATCCTCGGCGGCCTTGCCCAGCAGAGCGTGCTCGACACCCTGCGTGAGGAAGGCGAGGACATCGACCTTGATCTGGTGCTCAAGGAAGGCTTCAAGGGCATCCGCTGCGTGGAATCCGGCGGCCCCGAACCGGGCGTGGGCTGCGCCGGGCGCGGCATCATCACCTCCATCGGGCTTCTGGAACGCCTCGGCGCGTACACCGAAGACCTTGATTACGTGTTCTACGACGTCCTCGGCGACGTTGTCTGCGGCGGCTTTGCCATGCCCATCCGTGAAGGCAAGGCCCGGGAAATCTACATCGTGGCCTCAGGTGAAATGATGGCGCTCTATGCCGCCAACAACATCTGCAAGGGTGTAAAAAAATATGCCAATACCGGCGGCGTGCGCCTCGGCGGCATCATCTGCAACAGCCGCAAGGTCGATGGCGAAGCCGAGCTTGTGGCCGCAGTGGCCAAGGAAATCGGCAGCCAGATGATCCACTTCGTCCCCCGCGACAACATGGTGCAAAGGGCTGAAATCAACAAGCAGACGGTCATCGAGTTCGATCCCTCCTGCGAGCAGGCCGACGAATACCGTACCCTGGCCAAAAAGATTGACGGCAACGACATGTTCGTCGTTCCCAAGCCCCTGAGCCAGGAAAGGCTTGAAGAACTGCTCATGGAACACGGCATCCTGGACGCATAGAAATTTTTGCGACGGAACCACGCATTCCACAGGCAACCGTCCGCTTGAAACAGCGCAGCGCAAACAGCGCGCGCCTGAACCGTAAACCGGGCGGTCCCAACTGCCGGGGCAGCATAGCTGCTTCAGGCGATGCAAGACAAGGGAGAACACACAATGCAGATGATCCGCACCATCATTCGCCCCGAAAAAACCACTGAAGTGCTTTCCGAGCTCATGTCCGCCGGGTTTCCTGCGGTCACCAAGCTGGATGTGGTGGGCCGGGGCAAGCAGAAAGGCATCATGGTCGGCGATGTGCAATACGACGAAATACCCAAGCAGATGCTCATGCTTGTGGTCAACGATGAAGACAAGGACGACGCCATCCGCGTTATCCTGCACGTGGCCCGCACTGGCGAAAACGGCCACTACGGCGACGGGCGCATCTTTGTGTCGTCCGTCAGCGAGGCATGGACCATCAGCACCGGCAAGGCCGGTTTGTAGGAGGCCGCCATGCAGGAGATTGTCGCCATTGTGCGGGCCAATATGGTCGGCCCCACAAAACTGGCCCTGACCAAGGCGGGTTGCCCCTCATTCAGCTGTGCCAAGTGCCTTGGCCGGGGGAAGAAAGGCATGGATAACGCCACCCTGCGCATGGTTATGGAAAACGGCGAACTGCCGCGCACCCCCACGGGAGAATCGCTGACCGAGGTTGGCCGTCTCATTCCCAAGCGCCTGTTCAACATCTGTGTGCCCGATGACAAGGCCGACGCCGTTATCAGGGCCATCATAGAAGCCAACAGCACCGCCCACCCCGGCGACGGCAAGATATTCGTCATGTCGGTGGAAGAATCCTACGTGGTTCGTACGGGCGAGCGCGTTGACGCATAAGGAAGGTAGTTATGACTATGGACGCCAGCGCCAGAGTGCTTGAGCGCTATAACGCCAAGGTATTCAAGAACCGCAAGGAGCACATGCTCCGCATCAATCCGGAAGAGGCGCAGCAGATCACGGCCAACACCCGCGCCATCCCCGGCATAATGACCAACCGCGGCTGCTGTTACGCAGGCTGCAAGGGCGTGGTGCTCGGCCCCATCAAGGATATGGTGCTCATTACCCATGGCCCCGTGGGCTGCGGCTTCTACAGCTGGGGCACACGCCGCAACAAGGCCAGGGCTGAAGAAGGCGCGCCCAACTTTATCCAGTACTGCTTCACCACCGATTTGCAGGAGCCGGACATCGTTTTTGGCGGCACAAAAAAGCTCAAGGCCGCCATTGACGAGATCATGCAGCTCATGAGCCCCAAGACCATCATGATAGCGGCCACCTGCCCCGTGGGTCTTATCGGCGACGACATCCAGGCCGTGGCCGCCGAGGCTGAAGAGCAGTACGGCATCCGCTGCGTGGCCTACAACTGCGAAGGCTACAAGGGCGTCAGCCAGTCCGCCGGGCACCACATCGCCAACAACGGCCTCATGAAGCGCGTCATCGGCACGGGCGACTATGAACCCGCCACCAAGTATTCCGTCAACATCCTTGGCGAATACAACATCGGCGGCGACGGTTGGGAGCAGGAACGCATACTGCGAAAGATAGGCTATGAAGTGGTCTCCGTCTTCACGGGCGACGGTGAAATAGAACGCATCGCCAGTTCCCACAAGGCCAACCTCAACCTTGTGCAGTGCCACCGCTCCATCAATTACATCGCCGAAATGATGAAGACCAAGTACGGCGTTGACTGGCTCAAGGTCAACTTCATCGGTCTTGAAGGCACCATCGAAAGCCTGCGCCACATGGCCGCCTACTTTGGCGACCCGGCCCTCATCCAGCGCACGGAAGAGGTCATTGCCGAGGAACTGGCCGAGGTTCAGGACGAAATGGCCGCCGCCAGGGCCCGCCTCGACGGCCTTACCGCCGCGCTCTTTGTGGGCGGCAGCCGCTCGCACCACTACCAGGGCCTGCTCAAGGAACTGGGCGTGCGCACCGTGCTGGCTGGCTACGAGTTCGGCCACCGCGACGACTATGAAGGCCGTGAAGTCATCCCCAGCATCAAGGACGACGCCGACAGCAAGAACATCGAACACATCACGGTTGAAAAGGACGACAAGAAGTACCACGCCTATCTCACCCAGCAAGAATACGACAAGCTTGCCGCGCTGATTCCTCTGGAAAAATACGACGGCATGATCCGCGACATGGACGCGGGAACCTTTGTGGTGGACGACCTCAACATGTACGAGGCCGACAAGTTTATGGAAGTTCTCAAGCCGGACATGTTTTTCTCCGGCATCAAGGACAAGTACGCCCTGCAAAAGGCCGGCACGCTCTCCCGTCAGCTGCACAGCTATGACTACAGCGGCCCCTACGCAGGCTTCAAGGGCGCAGTGCAGTTCGCCAAAGACGTCTGCCTTGGCTTCTTCACCCCGGCGTGGCACATGGTCACGCCGCCCTGGAAGACCCGCGCCACCCTGCAAGGCACAGTGGGAGAATAGTAATGCTCGACCTCACACCCAAGACCCACATCAATCGCACGGGCGCGCTCATCAACCCCTGCAAGACCTGTCAGCCCGTGGGCGCGCTGTTCGCCGCCCTTGGCGTGCACAACTGCATGCCTTACAGCCACGGGTCGCAAGGGTGCGTATCCTATCACCGCACCTATCTGAGCCGCCATTTCAAGGAACCTGCCATCGCCTGCTCCAGCTCCTTCACCGAAGGCGCGTGCGTGTTCGGCGGCGGCCCCAACATCCGTCAGGGCGCCAAGAACGTCTTTGACGTGTACGATCCCGACATCATTGCCGTGCACACCACCTGCCTTTCCGAAACCATCGGCGACGACCTCAATACCTATATTGAGGAGATGGACATCCCCGACGGCAAGCTTGTGGTGCACTGCAACACGCCCAGCTACGTGGGTTCGCACGTCACGGGTTTTGCCAACATGATGGCGGGCTTCATCAAGTATCTGGCCACCAAGGGCACGGCCACGGAAACGGTGGGGGTGTTTCCCGGTTTTGTGAACCCCGGCGACATCCGCGAATACAAGCACATGCTCAAGCGCATGAAGATCAGAAACATCATGTTCCCGGACTGCTCCAACGTCATGGACGCCCCCATGACAGGCAAATACAAGATGTATCCTGACGGCGGCACCACCACTGATGAGATTCGCGCGCTGGGTTCCTGCCGCAAGGTGGTGGCCCTGGGCCGACTCACCAGCGAGGAGCCTGCCAGCCAGCTCAAGCGCAAGTGCGGCGTGGACTACGACCTGCTGCCCCTGCCCCTCGGCCTGGCGGACACCGACACCTTCATCATGGCGCTGGCCTCGCTCAACGGCGGCGATGTGGACCCCTACCTTGAAGAAGAACGCGGCCGCCTGCTGGACCTCATGCTGGACGCCAACCCCTACTTCTACGGCAAAAAGGTGGCTGTGTACGGCGACCCCGACACGGTGCTCGGTCTGACCCGCTTCTGCCTCGAACTGGGCATGACTCCAACCTATGTGCTCACGGGCACGCCCGGCGATGCCTTTGTGCGGCTGGCCACGGCCCTGTTCAAGGAATACGGCAAGGAATCGCAGTGCCAGGCCTTTGCCGCCAAGGATCTCTTTGACCTGCACCAGTTCATCAAGAACGAACCTGTGGATCTTCTGCTGGGCAACTCGCACGGCAAGCAGATTGCCAAGGCCGAGAACATTCCCCTGGTGCGGGCGGGCTTTCCCGTGCTTGACCGCTACGGACACGGCTCGCAGAGCATGGTGGGCTACCGCGGGGCCTTCAATCTGGCCACAAAAATCGCGGACGCCCTTATGGACGAATACGACCGCCACTGCGCGGATGAAGATCTGGAACTTGTTATGTAGGGCCGCAAGGCCGCAATCGGGCGGGGCCGTCACGGCTCCGCCCCGCGAGGGGGTTCCCCATGTCTGCTGAAATACTTGAAGAACGTCGCCAATCCATCCACACCAAGGAAGAGCATGGCGCGAATACCACAAAGGGGAACAGTGGCGGCTGCGGCGGCAACGGCATGCGTTGCGACACGGCCAGCGTGGCCGGGGCCGTGAGCCAGAGGGCCTGCGTGTACTGTGGTGCGCGCGTGGTGCTCAACCCCATTACCGACGCCTTTCATATCGTGCACGGCCCCATCGGCTGCGCCAGCTATACCTGGGACATTCGCGGCAGCCTGACCAGCGGGTCGGAACTGTACCGCAACAGTTTTTCCACCGACCTTCAGGAAAAGGACATCGTCTTCGGCGGAGCGGAAAAACTCGCCGCCGCCATTGACGAAGCCGTGGCCAACTACGCGCCCAAGCTCATCTTTGTGTACGCCACCTGCATCGTGGGCGTCATCGGCGACGATATTGAGGCCGTATGCGGCCAGGCCGAAGCAAAGCACGGCATCCGCGTCATCGCGGTCAAGGCTCCGGGCTTTTCGGGCACCAAGTCCACAGGCTACCGCATGGCCTGCAACGCCCTCATGCAGCTCATGCTGCCGCACGCGGGCCAGCCCAAGGTGCAGGGCGTCAACATCCTTGGCGATTACAACCTGGCCGGGGAAATGTGGATCATCAAAAATTACCTGCGCGCCATGGGCATTCCCGTTGTTGCCGCCATCACCGGCGACGCGGCCTATGAGGCGCTTATCAAGGCTCCGGCCGCCCAGCTCAATATCGTGCAGTGCGCAGGCTCCATGATGTACCTCGCCCGCCGCATGGAAGACGAACTGGGCGTGCCCTGGATGCGCGCCAGCTTCTTTGGTGTTGAAGACACCTCAACGGCCCTGCGGCAGGTGGCCGAACGCCTGGGCGATGTGCAGGCCCTGCACCGCGCAGAGACCATTATCGGCAAGCGCTCCGTGGAGGCCACGGATTTTCTTGACCGCTACAGGCCGCACTTTGTGGGCAAAAAGGCCGCCATCTTTGTGGGCGGCGGCTTCAAGGCCATCTCGCTCATCCGTCAGTTCAACGAAATGGGCATTGAAACCGTGCTTGTGGGCACCCAGACCGGCAAGCCCGAAGATTATGAAATCATCGCGGGTCTGGTGAATCCCGGCACCGTCATTCTGGACGACGCCAACCCGGCGGAACTGGAAGCCTTCATGAAGGAAAAGGGCGCGGACATTCTGGTGGGCGGCGTCAAGGAACGCCCGCTGGCGTACAAACTGGGCATTGCCTTCTGCGATCACAACCACGAGCGCAAGCACGCGCTGGGCGGTTTTGAAGGCGTGGAAAACTTCACCCGCGAGGTGAATCTTTCCCTCAGCAGCCCGGTCTGGAAACACACGCGAGGGGCCGATTCCTACGCGGCCACGGCTTCTGTACAGGCCGACCTGGTGCGCCGGGCCCTGTCAGACAACCCCGCATAGCCAAAAGGCCATGTCTGGAGGCAATGCCAAGCCGCATTGCCAAGCCGTACAGCCCATACATGCGGCCCAGACATGCAGCCCAGACATGCAGCCCCGCCATATAGCAAGACCGCGCCGCTTCCGCCCGCGCGAACAAGGAGACGATCATGAGCGCCAACCTGGTAAACCTGAACACCAACCCCTGCAAGATGTGCATGCCCCTGGGCGCGGCCACGGCTTTTTACGGCATCAGAAAGTGCATGACCATTCTGCACGGTTCGCAAGGGTGCAGCACCTACATACGGCGGCACATGGCCACCCATTACAATGAACCCGTGGATATCGCCTCCTCCTCCCTGACCGAAGAGGGCACGGTGTTCGGCGGCGCCAAAAACCTCATCAAGGGGCTGGAAAACCTCATCAGGCTGTATGAGCCGGAGGTCATCGGCGTGGCCACCACCTGCCTGGCCGAAACCATTGGCGAAGACGTGCCCGCCATCATCAGGGATTTTTACGAAAGCCACCCGGACGTGAAGGCCGCCATCATATCCGTGGCCTCCCCCGGCTACGGCGGCTCGCAGTACGAAGGATTTTTCCGCGCACTGCACGCCGTGGTGCGCCAGGTGCCTATGAATCCCACACCCAACGGCCGCGTCAACATCATCACGGGGCATCTTTCCGCCGCCGACACGCGGGCGCTCAAGGCCCTGCTGGACGCGAGCGGCCTCGACCACGTGCTGCTGCCCGACCTTTCGCAGAATCTGGACGGCGGCCACGAGGAAATCTACAACCGCCTGCCCCAGCACGGCACGACCCTTGAAGACATCGCCCTCATGGCCGGGGCGCGCATAACGCTGGAACTGGCCCCCTTCTGCCCTGAGGAATACTCCCCCGGCGCATATTTGCGCGAAGCCCACGGCGTGCCCCTGTTGCGCATGGGCCTGCCCGTGGGTCTGAGCCTCACCGACGCTTTCGTGTCCACCCTTGAAGCTCTGGGCGGGCAGGTGCCCCAAAGCGTGCGACAGGACCGCGCCCGTCACCTGGACGCCATGATAGACGCCCACAAGTACAATGCCCAATGCCGCGCCGCCATCTTCGGCGAGCCGGACATGGTGCACGCCCTTGCGCACGCCTGCTGTGAAAACGGCGTGACGCCAGTGGTCGTGGCCACGGGCGCGCGTTGTCCCGGCCTGGACGCGGCCCTGCGCCCGACCATGACCAGGGCCGCTGAAACCCAGTTTGTGGATGGCTTCGACATCCTTGATTTCGCCGACTTCACGGCCATTGAAAACGCGCTGCTGCACCACGACGTAAACCTCATGATAGGCAATGGCGACGGCCGCCGCATTGAGGAACGCCGCCACATCCCCCTGCTGCGCTACGGCTTTCCCATTCACGACAGGATGGGCGGCCAGCGCACGCGCCTTCTTCTGTACGACGGAGCGACCTCATTGATGGAGTCCACCGCCAACGCCATGCTGGCGCGTACAGAGGTCAGCTTTCGCGAAGAACTGTTCCACAAGTACTACAGGGATAAAGAGGAAAATACCGCCAACACCCCAATCAGCGACCTCTCCTGTAGTCCGGCGGAGCCGCAGGCCGTGCCGCACACGGCACGGCCTGCGCCATCGCCCGCTGTGCCCGGCATCAGCGAGCGCACGGCGTCCCACCCCTGTTTCAGCTGCGGCGCCTGCTCCACGTCCGCCCGGCTGCATCTGCCCATCGCGCCCCTGTGCAACCTGAGCTGCAACTACTGCCTGCGCAAGTACGACTGCCCCAACGAAAGCCGCCCGGGCGTGACCACCGCCGTGCTTTCGCCACAGCAGGCATTCGAGCGTTTCATTGAGGTGCGGCGCGACATGCCCAACCTTACGGTGGTGGGCATAGCCGGGCCTGGGGACTCCCTTGCCAATGCCGAGGCCACCTTTCGCACGCTGGAAATGATTCGCGCCGAAGACCCGGCCATCACCTTCTGCATGTCCACCAACGGTCTGGCCCTGCCCGAATTTGTGGAGGACATGAAGCGCGTGGGCGTGAGCCACGCCACCGTGACCATCAATGCCGTAGACCCCGCCATCGGGGCGCGCATCTACCGTTACGCCGAGTTCAACGGCACGCGGTACACAGGTGAAACCGCCGCTGGCCTGCTTCTGGCAAACCAGCTGGCGGGCCTGCGGGCGCTCACGGCGGCGGGCATTGTCTGCAAGGTCAACACAGTGCTGCTCAAGGGCATCAACGACCACCACATCCCCACGGTTGTGGAGACCGTCCGCGACCTTGGCGCACATATGACCAACATCATGCAGCTTATTCCCGTCAAGGGCAGCGCCTTTGAGCACATGCCCCTTGTGAGCAACAGGGAACTTACGGACATGCGCAAGCGCTGCGAGCCGACCCTCAAGCAGATGTACCACTGCAAGCAGTGCCGGGCCGACGCCATTGGCCTGCTGGGCGACGACCGCTCCATTGACTACCGGCCCGTCAAAATTGACGCGCGGCCTGACGCGGTTCCTGCCCCGATCCTGGCCCAGGTCACGGCCCCGGCGGCGGCCCATGCGACAGCTCATGCGGCAGCCCATGCGGCAGCCCATGCGGCAGCGGCTCCGGCGACGGATCCCGCAGCCAGCCCCGCGCCCATTGCCCGGCGCATACGCATAGCCGTGGCTTCCAAGACGGGCGGCACCGTGGATCAGCACTTTGGCCAGGCAGACCAGTTCTTCATTTATGAAAGCGACGGGCGGCAAGCCAGCTTTGTGGAAACGCGCAGCGTGTCCCGCTACTGCAAGGGCATGGATGATTGCGGTGAAAAGACGGAGCGCATGGACGGCATCCTTGCCGCCGTGCAGGACTGCGAAGGTGTGGTTGCCCTACGCATCGGCGCGAGCCCTCTGGAAAAGCTGCAAAACAGGGGCATCAGCGTATTCACACGTTACGAGAAGGTAGACACAGCCGTTAATGAGGCAGCCAGGGCCCTTTGCGGTTGAGCTCATCCTTCTCGCGACGCGGCCCGAGGCTTGGCGGGCCGCGTCGCCCTCAGGGGCACTACCAGCCAAAGGCAGGCATGCCACATGCATACGTTTCAACTGCTGGACACCACGCTCAGCCTCTTCAGCACTGCCATGCGCCCTGGTTCATACCGCCGCAGGCCAAGGCTTTCACGCGAGGACCTTACCCACTGGGCCGTGAAATGGCTGGCCCTCCTGCAGGATATGGGCTTTTTTGTGGAAATTCCGCCCGACCTGCCGGAATCGCTCCATGCCGCCGCGTCCACTGCGGCCACCTCGGCCACCGCGACCGCCGCGACCACCGCGACCACCGCGCCCACCGTGAGAAAGGGCACATTCTATAGCAATCAGTACGAACCGCTGCCAGATGCGGAAGCTGGCAGCGAATACATAACAGACACTCCGGGCATGGACGCGGGCCTGACTTCAGACGGCCAGGCATCATGGCTGCGCCTGCGTGGCTGCGACCACGCCCTCCCCTACACGGAATGCGGCTTTTTCGACAGGCTCATGCCCCTGCGCGACGTGCTGGAATTCTGTCCCGGCGATCAGGCGGGCTGCGCCACCGCTCTGGCGGTTTTGTGGCTTTTGCGGGGCGGCAGGCGGGTGGTGGGCAGCATAGGCGGTTCAGCCCTGCACGGGCCATCCTCCGGCCCGGCACTGGAAGAAGTGGCCCTGTGTCTTGAAAATCATGAGGTGCAAACAAATTTGCGCAACCTGCACCTCCTGCCCGAGGCAGCGGCCCTGCTGCACAAGGCGGGCTTCACTGTCCCCTCCCACAAGCCTGTGCTGGGCAACCAGATATTCGCCGTGGAATCGGGCATTCACGTGGACGGCATTGCCAAAAATCCCGCTCTTTATGAAGCCTATGCGCCCGAGAGCGTCGGCCTTGAGCGCAGCATTGTGGTGGGCAAACACTCCGGCAGGGCCGCCCTGCGCCTCAAGGCCGCCCAATTGGGCATTGATCTGCCAGAAGCGCACGAAGGCCGTCTGCTGGCTGTTGTGCAAAAAATGGCCGTGCGCCAACAGCACAGCCTCAGCGACAGACAGTTCGCCATGCTCTGCGAATCCATCACCCTGCCCTCCGGCAGAAAACAGCGGGCCGCTGCGACAGGCGCAAAGGACGCGCCCATCACAACCACCGTGGCCACCGCGCCCATCACAACCTCCGTGACAGGCGCTACGGTCGCAGCCACTTCAACAGCCGCGACCGCTACAACAACCGCAACAGCCGCGACCGCCGCAAAAGGCGTAAAGGGCGCAACCGCCCAATCGGAGAAAAGGCATGGCTGACGTCATTCTTGTGGATACCACGCTGCGCGACGGAGAACAGGCCCCTGGATTCGCGTTTTCGCGCGGTCTCAAGGTGCGTCTGGCGGCCCTGCTGGACGCTGCGGGCGTGGGCCAGATCGAGGCGGGCATCCCGGCCATGGGGCCTGGCGAGAGAAAAACCCTGTGCAAGATTATGGACGTCTGTTTTCAGGCCCGCGTTTCAACCTGGAACCGGCTTTGCGAGGCTGACATCAAAAATTCCCTGTCCTGCGCGCCGCATGTCATCCACGTATGCTGCCCTCTTTCTGACCGGCAGATATTCTGCAAGCTCAGAAGCGACAGGGACAAGGTCATGACCGCCCTGCAGCGCTGCATTGAACTGGCCGCCTCTGGCGGAGCCGAGGTCAGCGTGGGTTTTGAGGACGTATCGCACGTCACGGGCCAACAGCTGGCGCAGGCGGCGACCGCAGCGGCGCAAGCCGGGGCCAGGCGCATACGCCTCAGCGATACGGTGGGCAGGTACACGCCCGATGCCGTGGCCAAGGCCGTACGCCTTGTGCTCCGGCAGGGCCTGGAGGCCGAGATACACGCCCACAATGACTTTGGCATGGCCGTGCCCAACTCGCTCATGGCCGCATACGCGGGAGCGCGCTATGTGGACACCACCCTGTGGGGCATTGGCGAAAGGGCGGGAAACTGCGGCATGGGAGCTTTTACGGCGGCTCTGGATCGCCTTGAACATCACAACTGTGCAGTCAGTGGTCAGGGCGCGGCCCGCCTTGAAAAAAAGGCCGCTCCCTTTATTCCGCGCGCTCTTCTGGAAGCGTGGAACGTGCCCGCCGCCCGCACGGCGCGGTGCGCGTTTACCGCTTCATGAAGCACACGCACTACCTGAAACCGGTTCCACCCAACGGAACCCTGCCAGTGAGGCTCATATGGAATGTACCTGCATTGCCCTTCTGGAAGACGAACAGGAATGCCTGACCACGACCAAGAAGTGTACACGCCTTGCTGTATGGCAACGGCCCCCCGCCGGACACGGCGGCGAAACCGGCCCGCCCCCCCCAGGGCATGGCGGCGAAATCGGCCTGCCTCCCGCAGGCGCGTGGCGGCGGCTGAAAATCATCCCCTTCACCCTTTCAGGTTGTTATGAACTGGTGGACATGCGCAATCGTTTGAGGACCATAGAACAGCTCCTGCCCCAGGGAGCCGTCATCGCCGGAACCTCCATTGCTGGCCTGGCCTACAGCGAACTGAACCAGATGGGCTTCTGCCTGTGTGAACTTGAACGCTTCAGCCCGGAAATTCTTGACGCCCTGGCGGCAGAAGTGGCGGCCTCCGCCGAGTCTTCCGCCCAGGTTCCGGCAGAGCCCGTGGCTGGCGACAGTCCCGGGGCATACACAATCAACCTTGTGGAGGTTCAGGCGGCACACCCTGAAGTTTCCTCCAAAAAAGCCCTGCGCCCCTTCCTGGCGTCAACGCCCTTTGTGGAGCTCGAGATCATCTGTTCCCACATGCCGCCCTGGCTGGAAGGGCATATAAAGGATCACAATCTGACCTGCTCCCGTTCGCGGACGCAGGATGGCCGCCTGCGCCTGCGCATTTCGCACGCCCTGTGCGACGACGCCCGCAACACCCCCATGGGAGACAGAACATGAGCATGCCCGCAACGCTTGAAACCGTGATGACGCCCTATGGCTGCATGCACAATGTACACGTTCTTTCCCGCTGGGATAACGGCGCTCCGCGCGCCTGTCGCTGCCTGGCGGCGGACATGGCCCCCACACCCCAGGGCTGGCTCACGCCCCTGTACGATGTCTCGGACATCCGCCGTGGCTGCGAAAGCAGCTTTACCCTCTACCCCAACGGCATGTGGCGCACCCTGGAACTGCAGAACCAGACGCCCGTGCCTACGCCCCTGGGCCTCTTGCCCGCCGAATGGCTGTCCTGGCATCCCGGCGGCTCGCTCAAGCGTATTCTGACCCGCAAGGGCAGGCTGAGCGGCTACTGGACGGAACAGGATGAAGCAGCGCTGGCCCCCAGCCTTGACCTGCTCCTGCCTCCCGGCCGTTTTACGGGCAAGGTGCAGGGACTGCGCTTTTACCCAGGCGGGCACTGCGCCAGCGTCACGCTCTGGCCGGGCGAGGTTTGGAATGTCCCCACCCCTGTGGGGCCGCTGCCCGTGCGGTATGGCTGCGCTTTTTACGAGGACGGTTCCGTGAGGAGCTGCGAACCGGCATGGCCGGTCAGCGTTCCCACGGCTCTGGGGGACATCCGCGCTTTTGACCCGGAGGCCCTGGGCGTTTGCGGCGACGTCAACTCGCTGGAATTCGCCCACCCCGCAACACGTGAAGCCCAAACCGACGCCCACGGGCCGTCTGTCACGGCCAATGCGCGCGAAGCGTTCGTGCCGGGACAGACAAGGGGCGAGGTCAGCCCGGTGCTGGCTCTCAGTACGGTCAACGTGGCGCTGCACTGCAATCATGACGGCCGCACACTGGTTGTACAGCCCAGGATGGAAACAGATCAGCTCACGGGCCTGGACACAATCATTGTGCCCCTGCGCCTCGGCTTTGGCCCGGACGGCCTGCTCGCCATTGATGATGGTCTTGAAGAATATGTGTTTGCAGTGGAGGAGGTGCGGGTACGGCCCCATATCAGTCTGCCGGATATGCGCGCACGGCCGTCAGGCGACCCTGCCGACGCCCGGCGGTAGCGCTGGGCCTCAGACGCCGAATCCGCGCATTCTACGCGGCCGCGCTGACGCGTAAAAATACAGGCGGGGCAGCCTGCCTGCGTCTGTTCGCGCGCTCTTGGCGCAACTTGAGACTTCTATTGTGGAGCGCCATGCAGCCCATGGGACTGTTCACGGGCAAACCGTTCCAGGGTCAGATATCAAGCCAGTCCTCTTCGCGCGCTTCGCCCTCGTACTGCCTGAGGTACGTGCGCAGACGCGACGATCCGTTACCTGCTATCTTGTTCCAGGTGAGACGGTTCGAAGACTTTTCACAATCCAGTTCATACACAAAGTTGACGCGCACAGCCAGGGAGTTTGCCTGCGTCTCCCGCAGATAGCCCAGCTTTTTGCCTAACAATACATAGGGCAAATTGTCGGACGAATCCGACTTGGCGATCATGTACAGCAGGATGTCCGGCTCGCCCGATATGCACTTGATTTCCGGCTCATCGGGAACCCACAGGCGTGCGCCGCCGGCTGAAATATTGACAATGGGCGTTCCGTCAACCGCCGTACCGCGGTGCTCTTGCAGCAAGTTTTTCAGGTCGCAGCCAAACTCCGGCGCGCGGGTCACATGCAGCACACCTGACATCCGGCAGTAGTGTTCGTTCCATTCTATTCTTATGTCGCGGCGCATGCGCCTGACAACGCACTTGCTGGCCAAAAGCAAACGCACCTGACTGACCTCGCCGCCCACGTTTCTGGTTACGCCAAGTACCCGGCCCTCGCCCTTGTATCCCAGCCTTTCCAGGCCATTTTCCGGGTCCCTTCTGTCCAGATAGAAAAAGAAATCACACCCATACTGGTAAATCTTGCAACGCCGGGGCAGTACCTCCGCCTGCAGTACCGCAAGCGTTGCCTCTCTGCCGGAAACATTGCGCAGGCGGCCGCAAAGGAGCACGTCACTATGCTTGCCTTTCCAGGGGATACAGCAGACCACCTTGACAAAAGCCCTGTGTCTCTGGGCTGTTGCAAAGGCTTCATGATTGTCCGAGTTCCAGATGCAGCAGATATCATCGATCGCTAAGCGCATGGCTGCCCGAGCCTTTTGTTTATGCTTTGCATAGCCACCAGAATACCATTCTACACGTCATTACACGCGGTAGTTGTTTCGAAATATACGCATCGTGGCCCATGCCATGACGCATGCGTACCGCCAGGAGCTGGTCACAGCATTTCCTTCTTTGATTGAACATCCTGCAACGTTGAGAACACCATTTCGCAGTGCGCAAGCATCAGGCTGACAGGGCCATGCTCATGCGAAGCGGATATGCTGCGCCTGCAGCAGCCGTTCTGACAAAGCCCCTACCCATGCGTAACGCCCAACGCCAATTTCTTCTTTATGGCAACCATTTAATAGTAAAAAATACTCTGCTACGCAACTTTATGGTGGGTTCTATAATACTCAAAAACACTCTGCATACAGGTAAGAAAAATCTTTTCATAAAAGGCACGCAACAAAAACTGATGCTGCTCTAAAGTAGTCCGCATTTGCTTGTGCTTAAGTAATTTTTAATGCCACCATCAAGTTACGTCAACGATAAACACAAGCCTTATGTCCAAATTCAATCAGACCTCAAAATACAAAACCAGTTCTTTCCTGATCGTCTGATGCAGCATTTAGGATTTTCGGATTTGAAGGCGTCGCGTAGTCGGCTGAAACACCTCGAGAATCGCGGTGTTTGCCCTCATGACCCTTTATCTATGTAAAAATAAGAGATCGCATAGCCGCGTAAAATGCGACTAAAAATTATTATCAAATTTGCATTCCTATTTTTAGTTGCTCACGCAATAAAAAGCTAAATTTTCTTATAGTTACCAAAATAAAAGCAATAGTACTCCCATATTAAAAATTTTAACGCTGTACAGCGAGCCGGCACAAACAACGCACTCTGAAAATCTCGATTATCCCCCTGCTACAGCAGAGCAGTGCTGGCCTGACGCCCGTTTACCACCTTTGCACAAGCATAGATATAGATCATTCTACAAATTTATCGAAAGACAAAATTATTTGACTTAAAATGGATGATACCTTTATCATTTTTATAAATAAGTTTTTTGAGCCTTTTTTGTCATAGCATCACCTATTTTTAATAAGCAGTGGACCCATTTTAAGCAGAAATTTCATAACCTATGATTAAAAACGCGCACATAAAAAAGCTGTTATACATTTGTATATTTACCATTACGTGCGAAAGAGCAGTTTATATACGCTCTGGCTACGACCGTTGTTTCGGAAAGAAATTTTATCTCGCCTGCATTCTGCTCCCCCTTGGGAGGCTCCGGGCTGCCGCCATGGCAGGGCCACGCGCCGGAGTTACTTTGCCCTGCCAAACACCATTCCTGGAGAAGTATCCATATAGCATTCAAAAGTGGTTGACTCTATGGGGGAGACGCCTTGGCGCTTCTGGTCAGAACACTTTTGCACAAGAAAGCACCCATGCCATGAAATAGTGGCATAAGATCAGGAGCAACAATGATGGACAACAATTTTTTTGACTATTCTCTTGCGATGGAGCGCATAAAATCCGTCACAGGGTGCAAGACGCAACAAGATTTGGCTAAGTTTCTTGGTGTATCGCAGTCATGCATTTCTGACGCCAAAAAGCGCATGGCCATACCTGCGGAATGGCTGCTGAAGCTGCTGAAAAAACAGGGAATCAATCCTGACTGGGTACGCAGCGGCATGGGAGCCCAATATCTGCATCCCGGTGAGGCCAGCGCAGAGATTCTACCGAACAGCATGTCCAGACCATCATCAAGCTGCATAATGCAAGAGTTCTTTTTTGCGCTTGTCAGAAGAGCGATGGACGGCAAAAAGTTGACGTAGCTTAAAGCCTTAGCCTGTTGTGACAGCATGCTGTTCTTCGCGGCCGGGCAATTTGACCGCGTGGAGCAGCATGCCGCTCAAGGACTCAGCCGCTGGCAGGCACACCTGCTGGCGATTTTTTTATGCCGCAGGCTTTCGGCCCGGCGGTGGGCATGTGCGAAAACCCGGCAGCGGTGGCACGCGCGAAAATCCGACAAACGACGCGCAGCCCCGCGCCCACCTGGCCCCCGCACCGCGCCACCTGCGCCCTGCCCTGCGCCCACCTGGCCCCCGCACCGCGCCACCTGCGCCCAGCCCTGCCCCAGCACCGCGCCACCTGCGCCCAGCCCTGCCCCAGCACCGCGCCCACCTG
>NZ_JAVESS010000013.1 GCF_034006445.1 Desulfovibrio sp.
CAAGGGCCTTGCCCGCCGGTACGCGGCAGGCATCGGCCGCCTCCATAAAGCGGCTGCCCAGGGCACGCATCTCGGCCTTGAGCAGCCCCACGCCGGAGGTCAGTTCGTCTGACCGCAGAGAGTTGGAGCACACCAGCTCGGCCAGATTGTCATTGACGTGTGCTGGGGAACGGTGGAGGGGCTTTTGTTCGAACAAAACCACTTCGTGCCCGCTGCGGGCCAGCCGCAGGGCACATTCACAACCAGCAAGACCACCGCCCACCAGGGCTACGGACAATTTCTGCATATGATCTCCTCTGCCCGGCAGCATCTAAAAAAAGCGTGCTTATGGCAAGCGCCGCGTAACCATGCCGATGCGGCCCTTGTCTCAGGGTGTCAAAACGCGACAGGCGCGGCGCACAGACAGATTATTTTTTCACAAGGGGGCGGGTGCTCTTCCCTTTAACAGCCAAAAAAAGTACGATAAAATGATTAGTATCATCTAGGAATATTCATGGCCAAACCAGGCAGCACATTCGCAACCGTTCTCTGCATAGCATTGTTTTTTGCAACACTGCTTGTGATCGTGCGCGAATACACCAGAGAAACGACGGGACACCTGTCGCAGGACATCACCACCCGTCTTGCCGAAGTGAGCCAACGTGCTGCTGACGAATTTGGACAGAATATTGATCTGCAGCTCAACGAGCTGCAAAGTATAGCCAGCTTCATGGCGCAGGATACCTGCACGCAGCCCAGCAAATGCCTGCAGCACTACGCCCCCCTGTTGCGCGCCGCTGGCCTGAAAAATTTTGCCCTGGTGGCGCTGGACGGCACGGGCTTCTGCTCCGAGATTGGCTCTGCCTTTGACCTTGAGCGCACCCGCAAAAAAGAGCTGTTTCTCCGCGCGCTCACCGGCACGGCGTGTTTTGGCGCCATTTCAGACGACAATGGCGCCAAGCTGGCCATAGCTGTGCCCCTGATTCGGGACGGCAAGGTTATTTCCATTCTTCTGGGTGAGTTTGAAAACAGCATCATGAAAAAAAGTCTTGTCACAAGGGCCTTTGGCGACAAGACCTGTATCATGGTTTTTGATGACAAGGGGCGCTTGCTGTTCTGGGCCGTTGCCCCTGGCTACGACATTGAGCAGACATTTCCGCAACTGGAAGAAAAGGGCCTGCCGCCCTCGCTTCAGGAGCATCTGCTGGCTGTTTTTGCAGATCCGGGCAACCGTCCCAACCGCTTCATCAGGGACGACGATCACGCCTACTACCTGACGCACATTCCCCTTGAAAAATATGGCTTGCAGGTGGTCTCCCTGCTACCGGAAGAAGTCGTGGACCATCTGGTGGACAGGCAGAACACCATCACCTCCACCCTGGCCTGGCGCATGTCTGTGCTGGCTCTTCTGGTGCTGGTTTTCATCATCACCATTCTGCAGCGCGACAACCGCACCATTCGCCAGCAGCAGGAGGACTACCGCTCCATCATCTCAAGCATTTCCGGGGGGGTCATCAAGTTCTCCGGCCTGCATGGCGCTTTTCAGTTTATCAGCCCCAATTTTCTCAAAATGCTTGGCTATCGGCCGGAAGAATTCGCGCAACGGTTTGGAGAGAATTTTGCGCTGTCCATCCACGAAGCTGACCGCGAAACTGCGCTGCGCACCATGCAGCAGCAACTGGATGCCGGCATTCCCATTGATGTGGAGTACCGTACCACCGCAAAAAACGGCAACCTTGTCTGGCTGTACCATAAAGGCTCGCTCGTGCAGCCAGGGTCGGGCCAGGCTTACATTCAGAGCATTGTTTTCGACATCACGCACAATAAGGAAACCGTTCAGGCCAAGCGCATTTCTGACGAGCGCTACCAGTTCATCCTGGAGCAGCACGACATCATCATCTTTGAGCAGAATCTTATCAGCGGGCATTTTTCCTGTTCTGCCAAATGGATCCAGACTTTTGGAAAGGTTTTCAACATCCTTGAGCCAGAAGCCGAGCCGGGGCTTATTCCCGTTCATGAGGACGACAAGGAGCTTCTTAAAGAGTTTCAAAAGAGCGTTCACAACAATCTGCGTAAAAGCAAGGTTCTTGTGGAGGTGCGCCTGCGTGACGCCAGCGGCCTGTACCACTGGTACCGCGTCGAAGCTTCAAACCTCATCAGCGCCCAGGGCAAACCCATCTATATTATTGGGATCATTACCGACATCGACAAGCAGAAACAGCTTGAACTGCGACTGCGCACGCAGGCCACGCGCGACAGCGCCACCGGCATGCACAACAAGCGCGCCACAGAGCAGGCCATCTCGCGCTTTTTGAGTTTGCACAATAATCTCGGGCCTGATGCTTTCGCCATGTTCATGATAGATTTTGACAATTTCAAAAGCATCAACGACAAGTTCGGCCATGCGGTGGGCGACAAGGCCATTTATCAGATGGCCCAGATCATACGGCGCAACTTCCGCAGCACGGACATTGTGGGCCGTGTCGGCGGCGACGAGTTCCTGGTGTTCTGCACCGAACCCATGCCCCAGCACAAGATACGTGAACGCGCCACAGTGCTTGTCGAGCAACTGCACCTGCAATGCGGCAACCATGATGATGAGGACATCGCCCTGACCGCCAGCGTGGGCATTGCCTGCGACCCCTCTGACGGGCACACCTTTACCGATTTGTACAAGCATGCCGACATGGCCACATATGAAGCCAAACGGCGCGGCCGCAACCAGTGCGTCTTTTATGCGGAACTCACCGCCAGTGAACAGCAGAGCGCCCGCGAATCCCGTCAGGCCGAGGGAAAAGAGGCGTAATACCGCCGCATGGTTCCCTGAACGCGGGCAGGCATCGCCCGGCAGACCTGCCACGCGGCGGGCCGCACTGATTCCCCCAGCCTTCCCTGATTCCCGCCGCCGCTGCCTCCCTGACTTTCTCTGACTTCCAGCCTCCCGCTGTCTTCTCTGATTTCCCAGGTTTCCAGCCTCCACCAGACTTCCCTGTCGCCCCTGAAAAACTTCCTGTAAGCTGGCGTATGGCAGATTTGCCACGCAGCGGGCCGGGGGCGGTCTACGGGCCGGGACGCGCTTGCGGCCATTAAAAGGTTGCCGCGGTAGACACGCGACATGGCGGACATATGCCCGTCGAGATAACAGTCAGACCGTCCATCTTGCAGTTGCCGACAGTGCAACAGACAGAAAGGCCCGCATGATGCGGGCCTTTCTGTTTAAAGAGTTTTAGGGGGTGGGGGCGTGGGGGAGGAGACCCTTTTGCAAAAGGGTCCCTCCCCCACAAAGCATGCCAAAATAACATGCGAACCGCCCTAATTAATCACCCCGTGTCGTCCCACAGGGCCGAACGGACGAACGGACGGACGAACGAACGGACGGGCTGTTACAGCCGTTCCACCACCTTGTCGCCCATGTTTTTGCAGCCCAGCAGTTCCTTGCCCGGCTCCATAATGTCGGCGGTGCGGAAACCGTCGGCCAGCGCCGTGCGCACGGCCTTTTCAATGTGCTCGGCTTCTTCGGGCATATCGAGGCCCAGACGCAGCATCATGGCGGCAGAGAGGATGGTGGCCAGGGGATTGGCCACATCCTGACCCGCGATGTCGGGCGCGGAGCCGTGGATGGGCTCAAACAGGCCCGGCCCGTCGGCTCCCATGGAGGCCGAGGGCAGCATGCCCAGAGAACCGGTAATGACCGAAGCTTCGTCCGAAAGGATGTCGCCAAAAATATTGCCGGTGAGGATCACGTCAAACTGCGAGGGGTCGCGCACCAGCTGCATGGCGGCATTGTCCACATACATATGGCTCAATTCCACATCCGCGTATTCGCGGTGCATCTCGATGACCACTTCCTTCCACAAACGGGAGCATTCCAGCACATTGCTCTTTTCCACCGAGCAGACCTTGTTGCGGCGTTTGCGGGCCGTTTCAAAAGCCACCCAGGCGATGCGGCGGATCTCTTCTTCGTTGTAGACCATGGTGTTATAGCCGGTGCGCAGGCCGTCGCGGCTCTCGATGCCGCGCGGTTCGCCAAAGTAGACGTCGCCCGTGAGCTCGCGCACCACCATGAGATCAAGCCCCCTGGCGGCGATATCGGGCCGCAGCAGGCAGGCCCCGGCCAGTTCGGGCAGCAGCATGGCAGGACGCAGGTTGGCGAACAGCCCCAGTTCCTTGCGAATACGCAAAAGGCCCTTTTCTGGCCGCAGTTCCGGCGTCATGTTGTCCCACTTGGGGCCGCCCACCGCGCCAAGGTACACGGCGTCAGCGGCACGGCACTTCTGCACCGTGGCTTCGGGCAGGGGATCGCCCGCGCCGTCAATGGCCGCGCCGCCGATGAGGGCGGTATCAAAGACAAACTCATGGCCGAACTTTTGGGCCGTGGCTTCCAGAACCTTGACGCCCTGAGCGATAATCTCCGGGCCGATGCCGTCACCCGGCAACAGGCAGATGGTCTTTTTCATGCAATATCCTTGTGGCAAAGTTGCAGGCCGTAGCACTTCAGCCTTTTCTGCGGCGGCTTTTTCGTGGCTGGAACCCTGCCCGAAGCCTTCTCAGGCAGGGTTTCCGATGGCGTCATCGTGCAGTGCGTCGGCCTTATGCCTGCCGCCAGATCTGTATAAGGCGCGGAAAAAGAGGGAAGATCAGGCGATCCTTTCCTTCACGTAGTTCACAAGTCCGCCCTTGTCCAGAATTCTGGACATGGAGGCAGGCAGCGGCGGACACGTAATTTCAGCGCCATTGGTGAGATCGCGGATAAGCCCTGTGGCAGCGTCAATTTCCAGTTCGTCGCCGTCGTTGATCTTGTCCACATCATCGCCCACTTCCATGAGCAGCAGGCCCATATTGAAGGAGTTGCGGTAGAAGATGCGGGCAAAGCTGTGCCCGATGACCACCGGCATGCCCGCGCCCAGGATGGCGATGGGCGCGTGCTCACGCGAGGAGCCGCAACCGAAGTTGCGTCCGGCCACCATGATGTCGCCGGGGCTTACGCGCTTGGCCCAGGATGGCTCAAGGCCGGACATGCAGTTTTCGCCAAGCTTCCGGGGATCCGTGGTCACAAGAAAGCGCGCGGGGATGATGGCATCCGTATCAATATGCTCGCCCACTTTGTGGGCCTTGCCTTTGTAGTTCATATTCCTGATCCTTCCTGTCAAAAAAACGTGACGTAGAAGAGTTTTTCTGTTTCTTGCGGGCCTGCCCTGCGACTGGCGTGGGCGACAGGCATGGGCGACAGGCGCGGGCTTGAGCCTGACGGCGTCGCCCCGCAAGGCATGCGGGAACGCCTGCCTACAGCTGCCTACAGCTGATCGGGCCCTGCCACAAAGCCGGTCACGGCCGTGGCTGCGGCCACCAGGGGGCTGGCCAGATAGACTTCCGAGTTCAGGCTGCCCATACGGCCCTTAAAGTTGCGGTTGGTAGTGGCCACCGCGCGTTCGCCGTCGCCAAGGATGCCCATGTGGCCGCCAAGGCAGGGGCCGCAGGTGCAGGGGCCCACGATGCAGCCCGCGTCCATAAAGGTCTCGATGAGGCCTTCCTTGAGGCACTGCTTCCACACTGTGGGCGTGGAGGGCAGCACTATGCAGCGCACGCTCTTGTCCACCTTGCGGCCGCGCAGAATCTCGGCGGCGTCGCGCATGTCGCTGATGCGGCCATTGGTGCAGGAACCGATGATGACCTGCTGCACGGCAGTGTTGCGCACTTCAGACACAGGCTTCACATTGGAGGGTATGTGCGGACAGGCCACCACAGGCTCCTTGCCCGTGACGTCCAGCTCCACCACGCGATCATAGTGCGCGCCGTGGTCGGCGGCCATATTGTCCATCACGCCGGGACGCTTGTGCTCGGCGCAGTAGGCGCGGGTTTTGGCGTCCACGGCAAAAAGGCCCACCTTGCCGCCCGCCTCGATGGCCATGTTGGCCATGCTCAGGCGTCCTTCGACAGAGAGGTCTTCCACCACGGAGCCGCCGAATTCCAGGGCCTTGTACAGCGCGCCGTCAACGCCGATGGCGCCGATGAGCATGAGCATAAGGTCTTTGCCGCGCAGCCACTTGGGCATATGGCCCCGGATATTCACGCGGATGGTGGGCGGAACCTTGAGCCAGGTCTCGCCGAGAGCCATGGCCGCCGCAATGTCGGTGGAGCCCATGCCGGTGGCAAAAGCCCCGATACCGCCGTACGTGCAGGTATGGCTGTCGGCCCCGATGACCAGATCGCCGGGGCCCACGAGCCCCTGTTCGGGCAAGAGGGTGTGCTCCACGCCGCAGTCACCGCCCTCATAGTAGTGAACAATGCCCTGTTCTTCGGCAAACTTGCGGCTGATCAGCACCTGATTGGCGGAATCGATATCTTTTTGCGGGGTAAAGTGATCCATGACAAGGGCAATCTTGTTGCGATCAAAAACCTTTTTCGCGCCCATGCCGCGAAAAGACTCGATGGCAAGCGGGCCGGTAATGTCATTGGCAAGCACCATGGACACGCGGCACTGAACAATCTGCCCGTCCTGCTCCACAGCTTCGTCCGTATGAGCTTGCAAAATTTTCTGCGCAAGCGTTTGAGCCATGTTGAACTCCTTTCTATCCTGAAACGGTTCCACCGATACATGTTTATAAAGGCGGCATGAAAAAGGCGCTGGCGTTTGCCCTTTCAGCCCTCCGGTAGTGCGGGTTGCACCTTTTACCGGGCGGCGGGCTTGATGATCGCGTCAGTATGACTGCAGTCGCAATGACGCGATCATGAAGGCCGCCAGCCCGGAAAAGGCCAGGGAGTCGCCGCTGCTTGAGCATGTAACACTTGAAATGCTCGTATGCGGCAGACAAAAACCTGTCTGCCCGCATTTCGCGGCCAGGATTTTCAGCAAAATCCTGGCAGAGCAGCTAACTCATTTCATTGGCAAAAGGCTCTAGCCATGCTGGCAATGCAGGCGCGGCCCATCCTCTTCCTTTTTGAAAAGATGGTTCAACGCATTGACGTAGGCTCTGGCGCTGGCCACAAAAATGTCAGGGTGCGTACCACGCCCCACTGCGCTGAATTCGCCTTCGCGCAGGCGCACGGTCACTTCGCCCAGGGCGTCCGTACCGCCGGTAACGGCGTTGATGGCATACTGCTCAAGCTGGGGTTCGCGGCCCACCATATCGGCAATGACGTTGAACAGCGCATCCACCGGCCCCACACCAAAGCCCGCGCTGCTGCTCTCGATGCCGTCAACATCCATAATAACGGCAGCCGTGGGCGGCACGCCGCCCGCGTCGGAACTCTGCACGCTCACATGCCGCAAACGGAAGCGGTCGGGCATGCGGTACACTTCTTCCTGCACAAGGGCCATGAGGTCGTCGTCGTGCAGGGTTTTCTTGCGGTCGGCCAACTGCTTCACAGCTTCAAACACGAGATTGAGCTGCTCGTCGTCCAGCGTATAACCCATATTTTCGAACTTGTTGCGCACGGCATTGCGGCCCGAATGCTTGCCGATGACAAGATTGCTCTCGGTGCGGCCCACGGACTGCGGCGTCATGATTTCATACGTCTCGCGATTCTTGAGCATGCCGTCCTGATGGATGCCCGATTCGTGCGCAAAGGCGTTGGCCCCAACAATGGCCTTGTTGGTGGGAATGGGCTGGCCGATGGTCATGGAAAGCAGGCGGCACGAGGGGTAAAGCTGCTCGGTGACGATATTGTGCTCCAGGCCAAAGAAGTCTTTGCGTACGCTCAGGTTCATGACCACCTCTTCAAGGGAGGTGTTGCCAGCGCGCTCGCCAATGCCATTGAGGGTCACCTCGACCTGACGCACGCCAACCCTGAGCGCAGCCAGGGTGTTGGCCACGCCAAGGCCCAGGTCATTGTGGCAGTGCACGCTGAAGACGGCCTTGTCGCTGTTGGGCGTGTTGCGGATCACATGATCGATAAGGGCCGCATATTCGGCTGGCTGCGCGTAGCCCACGGTGTCGGGGAGATTGATCGTGGTGGCTCCGGCATTGATGGCGGCCTCCACGACGCGGCAGACAAATTCCGACTCGGAACGCGAAAAGTCCTCGCAGGAAAATTCCACATTGCTGGTGTGCTGCGCGCAGCGTTTGACTCCGTCCACAGCCATTTTCAGCACTTCGGCGGGGTCTTTGCGCAGCTTGTGCTGCATGTGCAAGGGAGAAGTGGAAAGAAAGATGTGGATGCGCGGGTTCTTGGCGACCTTGATGGCGTCCCAGCAGCGGTCGATATCGCCAGCCACGCAGCGGGCAAGCCCGGCCACCTGGATGTCGCCGGCCTGGGCCGCGATGCGCTGTACGGATTCAAAATCGCCGGGGCTGGAGGCGGGAAAGCCCGCTTCCATAATGTCCACGCCAAGCACCTCAAGCTGATGGGCCAGACGCAACTTTTCCTGCAGGTTCATGGTTGCGCCGGGCGACTGTTCGCCGTCGCGCAAGGTGGTATCGAAAAAAAAGACGCGGTTATTCATGACAATACTCCTCTGGATATGGCAAGTTTATATATTCTTGCATAACGGCCACCGTTCAGGGCGGCGGTCAGGGGAGCGTCATTCCGCCCAAAGGGCGGCGAACCGTTACGCAACCTTAATCGCTCTGGGGCGATAGGGCGCGTAGTAGCTGACGGTCGCGGCGGGGAAGGATGACAAAGGTGTAAAGGATGCCACCGGCGATGTACACGGCACAGAGCACGAAGCCCATGACGCGCGGAAAGGACACGACGGAGGACAAGATAAGCAGGAACACCAGCATGGTGCGTATGGGATGCGCGCGAAGGAAGTCATACTCCTTGAAGGAGAAATACCGCACGCGGCTCACCATCAACACGCCCACGCCCACGGCCAGCAAAAGGGCCAGGTAGGGTTTGATGGGCTGAAAACCATCGGGAAACATGCTGGCAAAAAACACAAAGGTCACAATGGTGCAGCCGCCCGCCGGAATGGGCAGACCGATAAAGAAACGCTTGCCCGTGGCGGCAGTGCTGACATTGAAACGCGCCAGCCGCAAGGCTCCGCAGGCGGCGTAGATAAAGGCCGCCGCAATGCCCATGCGGTTGAAGTCGTGCAGTTCCCACTGCCAGAGCAGCATGGCCGGGGCAAGCCCAAAGGCCACCAGATCGGCGAGGGAGTCGTACTGAACACCAAACTCGCTGGCCGTATTGGTGAGACGGGCCACCTTTCCGTCCAGGCCGTCCATAACCGCAGAGAGCAGTATGGCCATGCAGGCGGACTCAAAACGCCCCTGCCCTGCCCATACCATAGACAAAAAGCCAAGAAACATGCTCAACGTCGTGATCATGTTCGGCAGGAGGTATACTCCCTTGCGTGGCTTTTTACTTTCTGTGGTCATTCTTCACCATTACTGCGCTGAATCTTTCCTGCAGCGGAGCGTAAAAAACTATTCCTGTCCCGCTCGGGCAACAATGCACTGCCCGGCAAAGACCTGCTGGCCCAACTGCGCAGCAGCAACATACCCTTCAGGCATGTAAAGGTCAACTCGAGAACCAAAACGTATCATGCCATAGCGCTGCCCGCGTTCAAGAACGTCGCCTATATCCGTGCGGCAGACTATGCGGCGGGCCACAAGCCCCGCAATCTGAACCATGGTCCACTGCTTTCCGCCATCGTCGCGCAGGCTGTAGGCGCAGCGTTCGTTGTCCGTGGCGGCCTTGTCAAAGGCCGCGTTGACGAACGCGCCGGGGAAATAGCGTATATCTTCCACCGTGCAGGCCACCGGCGAGCGGTTCACGTGCACGCTGAACACATTCATAAAGATGCTGATGCACAGGCGCTTTTCACCGCTGAAGGGATCGGGTTTTTCCTCGATGCGAATAACCTTGCCGTCAGCGGGGCTTATGGCCAGACCCGGCCCCTGCGGGGTCACACGCTCGGGATCGCGAAAAAAATGCATGCTGAACCAGCACAGGGCCAGAAAAACCAGAGCAAGAGGCCACCAGCCCAGGGCGGCGAACACAAGAGCCGAAAAGCCCGTAAGCCCGATGCAGGGCCATCCTTCAGGGGTAATGCCGCAATGGGCGGTTCGCATGGCTGCTCCAGTTCGTAATGCGCGGCTGGCCGCGCTGTTGCGTAATCAAGGCGGTAGCATAGTCCCACATGCGCCGCATGGCAAGCACAAGCATGCGGCCCGGCCCGAAAAAACCTCCCCTTGCCGTATGTCCGGCGCGGGATTATACTGTAAGCATGAGCAGCGCGTTCGCCCCTCGTTTGAAGCTTTACACCTTGCTGTGCAGTCTTGCCCTTGCAGGCCTGCTGGCGGGGTGCGGCCCCAAGGACATCGGCGAGGGCACATCTGCTGCCAGTGAAACGCCCCCTCTGGGCGTAAACGCCGAAGACCAGATGCGCTACCCCATCACGGGCACCAACAGGACACAACAGTTGCTCTACCTGCAAAACAGGCCCGATATCATGGCCAACACGCAACAATGGCGTTTGCGGCAGTTCAACGCGATTCACGGTCTGGACAAGGACGTCAGCCCTGAAGATCCGGCCTACAGGGCCGTGCCCAAACAACGCAGTCCTTTCAAGCAGTAGCAGCCATCTATGGATCCCATTACACATGCCGCCAGCGGCGCTGTAGCCATGCTGTCCCTGCCGAACCGGCCCGCCACACGGTGGGCCGTGCTGCTGGCCGCCATCGCTTCTGCCTCCCCCGATATTGACGTGGCCCTTTGCCACACCCCCCTTGAATTTCTGCTCCTGCACCGGGGCATCACCCACTCACTGGCGGCGGCCCCGCTGCTGGGCCTGCTGCTGGCGCTGCTGGCGCGCCCTTTGTGGAAATCCTCCACGCCGGGGCACTGGAACTTCCCCAGGGTCTGGCTGTTCATGATCGGCATGGTGCTGCTGCACATCTGGCTGGATGTCATCACCACCTACGGCACCATGATATACCTGCCCTTTTCCCACGAAAGGGTGCGGCTTAACGCCGTGTATATCATTGATCTTTTGCTGACCCTGCCCCTGCTCTGGGCCGTGCTGCGCTGGCGGGCCAAGCGGGGACTCATGCGCCTGGGCCTGGCCTGGGTTTTTGTGTATCCGGCGCTGTGTATTTCTCTCAATGCCTGGCATACGGCCCAGACCCAGGATCGCCTGACCGCTGAAGCCCAAACCACGCGGCAAACCACGCGGCAGACGGTACGGCAGGTTGTGCTGCTGCCCGACGCCTTTGGCCCCCTGTTCTGGCGCGTCCTGTACGAAACGGACGGGCCCGACGGCAGGATCGTCCACAGTCAGGGACTCAACGCCCTGGGCCAGCCCCGCACAGCACCGTCGTCCCACAGGGCCGCGCCGCCGGAACTTCTGGCGGAACTGGCCCGGCAGTCCGTGGCGGCTGACGCCTTTTTCAACTTCACCCTGCTGCCGGTCATAAGCCCGCTGGCAAATGACTTTACACCAGTGGAAGCCCATGCGGCAGAAGCCCATGCGGCGGCAGGGGACGGCCCTTCCGCCCAGGCCACGCCGACAGCCCCGGCGGGCACGGCAGGCGACCGCCCGGCCGCCCAAACGCGCCCCACCTACGCGCTGTTTAACGACCTGCGCTTTGGCAGCGATCTCGCCTTGGTGCGCGCCATCATTGCCCACCGTCCCAATGCCGACGTTCCTTTTAAATATATGGTGGAACTGGATCTCGCCGATCCGGGCCAATCCGTAGCCCTTGTGAATGAGGGCAAAAATCCGGGCGACGTGCGGCTTGTGCGCGAGCGCCTGCGCTTTTCTGACAGCGGCAAGGACTCGCACTGGCAAAAGCCGAGGCTGCCTTCTCCGCCCCCGTTCCGTGACTGGATCATGGGGCTGCGCTAATATTTTGTCCGGCGGGCGGCCTGCTGCCGCGCCATAACACCCCGGCGCGCGCGCAGCCGGATGGCCCATGCCGGAATAACTCCAGAACTGTCGAGGATTGCTATGGATACCAACTTTTCGCATCTGGACGGACAGGGCAACGTGACCATGGTGGATGTGGGGCACAAGGCCGCCACCGAACGCGTCGCCATTGCCGAGGCTGTTGTGGAGCTGAGCCCGGCCACCCTCGAACTGCTGCTCAAGGTGGCCTTGCCCAAGGGCGATGTGCTGACCTGCGCCAAGATCGGCGGCATCATGGCCGCCAAGCGGGTTGGGGAGCTTATCCCCCTGTGCCATCCGCTCAACCTCAGCTTTGCCGACATACGCTTTGATGTGAGCCAGATGCCGCCGCGCATCCGCATTGAGGCTGAAACCCGCACCGTCAGCAACACCGGCGTGGAGATGGAAGCCATTGTGGCCGCGCAAACCGCTGCCGCCGTTATTTATGATATGTGCAAAGCCGTGCAGCGCGATATAGTTATCAGCCGGGTGCGCCTGCTGCACAAGCGCGGCGGCAAAAGCGGCGAATTCAACGCACTGGACATGGACTAATGACCCTGCCTCATATCGACCCCGTTGCCCTCAGTTTCGGCAACCTTCAGTTGCGCTGGTACGGCCTCATGTATCTTGCGGGCTTTGGTCTGGGCTGGTGGCTGGGGCGCTGGCGCGCATCCCGTCCCAATTCCGGCTGGCGCGCTGCCGACGTGGACGACCTGCTGACCTGCGTCATGATCGGCATCATTCTGGGCGGCCGCCTGGGCTATGTGCTGTTCTACGACCTGCCCGTCTACGTATCCGATCCTATGGAGATACTGCGCATCTGGAACGGGGGCATGTCCTTTCACGGCGGCCTGCTCGGCGTTCTTGGCGCTTTCTGGTACTTTGCGCATACCCGCCATCGCTCGTTTCTCGACATCTCGGACCTGGTGGCCCCGCTGGTGCCCCCGGGCCTGTTCTTTGGCCGTATGGGCAACTATATCAACGGCGAGCTCTGGGGCAAGGTCACGGACAGCCCTTGGGGCGTGGTTTTTCCCGGCGGCGGCCCCTATCCCAGGCATCCCAGCCAGTTGTACGAAGGGCTGCTGGAAGGCCTGGTTCTTTTTACCGTGGTCTGGATTTATTCGCTGAAACCGCGCAAACGCGGGGCCGTTTCGGGCCTGTTCGCCCTTGGCTACGGCGTGTTCCGCTTTACGGTGGAATTTGTGCGCGTGCCTGACGCCCAGCTGGGCTACCTGGCTTTTGGCTGGCTGACCATGGGGCAATTGCTCTGCCTTCCGCTCATAGCCGTGGGTTTGTGGCTGCTTTGCCGTCAGGCCCCCATAATGCAGCCCGACATTCGTGTGGAGCTGAACCGCCCGGACGGGCCAAATTCCGGGCAAGGTTCTGGGTCAAATTCCGGGCCAAACTCCGGCAAGGGCAAATCCACCAAAGGCGGAAAAAGCAGGCCCAAAAAGTAGCCGCCCCGCAGCGGCGGGAACAACCGCCTGAAAGCGTGTAAATAAAGATTTACGCAGGCCAGTAAAAATTACTCATGCCCATGTGGCCGGTGCAAATACGCCGCTGCATGGGCATCAACGGGCTAAAACGCGCCCGGCGGGTTTGTGAGCAACCACGCAGGTTGACACTTGCCCGCTTTTTTGTGAAGCTGACCGCCGTTTATCCCAAACATTTTTTACGGAGATCTCATGGCTAAAGAAGGTTCCATAGAAGTTGACGGCGTGGTGCAGGAAGCCCTGCCCAATGCCATGTTCCGCGTGGAGCTGGAAAACGGCCACGAAGTGCTGGCCCATATTTCCGGCAAAATGCGCAAATTCTACATCCGCATCCTTCCCGGCGACCGTGTAAAGGTTGAGCTTTCGCCTTACGACCTCACTCGCGGACGCATCACCTACCGCATGAAGTAGCAGCGGGCGCGGCGGCTTTTCTACCGCCACCTGACGTGGCTGAACCGCCCGTGGCCGCGCCCCCTCTTCCCTTTCGCAGCCAGTCGGCTGCCTTTGCTTTACGAAAGCCCCATCCAGGCCAGAACGCTCAGGCACAGCAAGGCCCACAGCCCGGCGACAACGTCGTCTATCATGACGCCGTAGCCTGCGGGCAACCAGTTTTCCGAGGCCTTGACCGGCCAGGGCTTGGCGATGTCAAAGATGCGAAAAAGCACAAAGGCCGCCAGCACCAGTAAAAAGCTGGGCTGGGGAAAAGGCAGCAGCACCAGCCATACGCCCACCAGTTCGTCAATGACGACCTCGCCGGGATCTTTGCGCCCCAGCAGCGTTTCCGCTCTGGTCGCGGCCACGGCCCCAAGAAAGAACAGCACGACCAGCACGGCCAGCCGCAGCCAGAAATGCAGCGGCAAAAAAATGTACGGGGCCAGCAGACAGGCCATGGCCGTGCCCCAGGTGCCGGGAGCCTTGGGGTCCAGTCCGGCCACGCCGAGGCGGCAGAAATACAGGGTGATTTGATCCATCAGGCGCATATATCCTCCAGACTGGCACGGGGCAGGTTGCAACTGCCGCGCGACCGGGCAGGCAATTGTCGCATGCCGCACAGGGCATGCCTTTGCAGTCTATCCATTTTTTTTGCGCAAGACCAGAACGGAACCATGCGGAATACTGCGCAATGAGATCGGCGTTCTCCTTCCGGTCGCGACAGTATTCCCGCGCATTGCCTAAGGAAACGCTGATTTATTCCGTTTGGCGGCGTTGCTTCCCTTTTTTTGAAACAGTCGAGGACGGAAGAGTCCGCTCCTGCTTCAAAAAAGATCGCGCCTTGCCAAACGAAATAACTGCGCGCTTCCAAGAGGCTCTTTAATCAGTGCTTCCCTAAGAAAGCCCTTTGCCGTATAGGCAAGAAATGGACAAAAACCGCAGCGAACTTTTTGGCCACTTCAGCTATGACGATGACCTCACCTATGAGGATCTGCTGGAAGTGGAGGAAGCTCTCACTGCCGCAATGACAAATTTGCTGCTGCGTGCGGGAGCCAGCCACCTGGATTTCACGCCGCAGGGCGACGCGCTCATGTTTCAGTGTGTTTTTGAGGCGCACAAGCTCTACATATACCGCAAAATCGCCTTCGAAACAGCGACCCTTCTGCCGGAAGGGGTGCGGGGACGCTTGTTGTGTCTGGACAAGGACTTCAATTCCCTGCATATATACTGGCTGCGCACGGGACAATGGCAGGAAGAGGAACGCTCCGTTCCCTTTGAGCCACCGCAGGGGCTTAAAACCTGGAAAACAGGCGGAGCCGCCGACATGTCGGCCCCCCCGGCCAGCCCCCTACCCCGCGATAAAGAATAACTGCCCACAGGCAGCCGCTTGCAAGATCACATCTGCCCGGATGGTGGAATGGTAGACACAAGGGACTTAAAATCCCTGGGCCGCGAGGCTGTGCGGGTTCAAGTCCCGCTCCGGGTACCAAGCAATATCAAAGAAATTCCCGGATTCGTCGTTTTGACGAATCCGGGAATTTGATTTTTTGCCCCAAACTTGCTCCCCTCGAAAACAGCAAGGAGACTGGCATGTCCATTTTGGATTGGGAAAACTGGGTGGCCATTGATTGGGAAAGTGGGTGCAAAATTGGTGAAAAGGTGATTGTGGACATTAAAACCCCTCAAGCTTTAGTTCAAGTAACCTTACCCCTCTGCATATACCACTTGTAAGTTAGTAGTTTTCGATGGGTTGCTGGTTATACTTTTTGCACGAAACTCTTCCGTCGTCAGCCAGGGCTTCCAGCTTGGCGCGGATTTGCACTTTCAATTGCGAAAAGGCCGGATCATCGGGATCTCGCGGGCGGGGCGCTGCAACCGTCCACGTGTCCACAATACCGCGTCCAGTTCCCATAAGGTGTATGGTGTCCGCCAGCAGGCAGACTTCCGAAACGTCATGCGTGACCAGCAGCACCGTAACACCGGTCTGGATTTGCAGATCCGCCAGCAGGCGCTGCATGCGCGAGCGTGTAATGGCGTCCAGGGCGGCAAAGGGTTCGTCAAGAAGCAAAAGCTTTGGGCGAAGCACCAGTGTGCGCGCCAATGCGACACGTTGCCGCATCCCTCCTGAAAGTTCCGAAGGCAAGGCATTGGCCCATGGCTCCAGCCCTACCTGCATCAGTATGTGCCGCACCCGCTCCTGCCGCAACGCAGGAGCCATCCCCGCAGTTTTCAGGCCAAACTCCACATTTTCCCTGACATTCAGCCATGGCAACAGCGCGTCGTCCTGAAATACCATAACCCTGTCTGGGCCGGGTTCACCACAGGGGGTTCCCTCAAGCAGCATGGCCCCGGCGTCCATCGGCACAAACCCTGCCACCACATGCAGAAACGTGCTTTTTCCGCAGCCGCTGGCCCCGATGAGCGCAGTTATGGAGCCTTGCCCAAGCGTTATGTCAATGCCGGGCAAAACTGTATGCGGGCCATAACTTTTCCGCAGGCCCCGGCAACAGAAATATTCCTTCATCGCGCCACACCCGGCAGTCTGGATAAAAACCGGACAAGCAGGCCGTCACAAATGCCCCCCAGCACGGCTATGAGCACAATGCCGCTCAAAAGCACGTCCACACGGCCATTCATGCGGGCATCCATAATAAGCGCGCCCAGGCCGTCCGGCACTCCGGTAAGTTCCCCCAGCACCAGATAGGCGAAACTCATGCCAAGCGCCACCCGCAAACCAGCGCATATCTGCGGCATGCTCCACGGCAGGATCATCTTGGCAAAGAGCTTCACGCGTGAAAGACCGAGCATGCGGCCCGCATTGATCAGGTTTTGCGGCACAGACGCGGCCGCAGCTGCGGCACTGAAATATATCGGAAAAAACCCCGCCAGAGCGATAAGACTGACGGTAGTCATAAAGCCCACTCCCAGCCAGATGAGCGCCAATGGCAGCCAGCTTATGCCGGGAACGGACTTGACGCCGTTGATGGAAAAAGACAGCAGGCGCGCTATGGTTGCGCTTCTGCCCGACCACAGCCCTAAAACCAGACCGGGTACGGCAGCCAGTGTGAATCCACAGGCAACACGCCACAAACTTGCGGCAGCGTCGCTCCAAAAGCGTCCGCCGTACGGAACGGATGTATTTCCCGCCACATATGCGAACATGGTGCGCGCCACCCCCGCAGGTGAAGGCAACAGCCATTCCGGTGTCAATCGAAATGCCGTGGCTCCCCACCATAACGCCAGCAACAGAAGCGGAAGGCACCAGGGCAGGATTCGCGCCCCCCTGCCATCACTCATGATTGGCAGAATCAGCCCGCAGGGCATCCACAAAGCTGCGGTCAACAAGCTTGGCGTAATCCGGTTCCTGGGCAATGATGCCGAGGCTTTTCATGCGCGCGCCCAATGCCGCCAACTGGCGCATGAACGCATCGTCCATGTCCCAAACCAGTTCGATATTGCCGGCAGAGGCTTCAAGCAGTGCCCTGTCGACGCCGAACAGACTGGCTGCCGTATCCAGCCAGAGTTTTTTGTCCGCAGCCAAAGCCTGAGTGGCGGCCTTGTGCGCGGCCACCATCCGCAGGGCCTTGTCCGGGTGCGCCTGTATAAAGTCTTCGCGCATGAGCATGCCGCTGTTGATGGTCCCTATGCTGTCGCCGTAGTAGGGATAGGCCAGAATGCGCCCGTATCCCTGCATAACGGCCTGCGTGGGAAAGGGCTCGCCAGATAAAAAGGCGTCCACATTCCCCTTGGCAAGAGCAGTGCCCATATCAAAAAAATCAATGCGCATGAGCGTGACGTCGCGATCAGGGTCAATACCTTCACGGTGCAGCACTTCACGCAGCAAAATTTCGTGCATTGTACCGGGAACGTAGGCGATGCGCTTGCCCTTGAGATCGCTGGCGCTTTTTATAGGCCCATCCTTGGCCACCACAAGCGCCGAGCACTTGTTGCCCAGCGTTGCCACAAGCTTAACAGGCTCACCCCGTGAAGCGGCCTGAATGGCCAGCGCCAGCGTAGTGCCCGTCATGTCGAGACTGCCCGCGAGCAGTGCGGACTTTTGATCGGCAGGATTGGTGAAGGGGCGCACTTCAACCTTGAGTCCGGGATTCGTCGCCGACGCATATTTTTCATACAAAAAGGGCTGTATAGTCTGCGCGGTCTTCCATGTGCCAACATGCCAGACTTCGCCTGCCACGGACAAGCCTGCAGCCATCAGAATCAAAATTCCGCTGGCGCACATAAGCGTCAGAACAGAAAAAATGCCGCGAAGGCTTGCGCCTGTTGCCATTTTTCTCCTTGCTGCCACGTTGTCCCCTCCTCTTAATAAAACGTCCCAGAGGTTCACCGCTAGAAGCGCACACCCAGATATCAATCCAACCGCAAGCTTCTGGTAGCAACCAGCCTCAAGAGTGTGCGCACGATGTTCTTACTAGTTGACCTAGTCTACTATGGAAATTAAGAAACCCCACTTCAAGGGGCATGTCAACTTCCCTTTGCACAAATAGACCTCAGCTATCACTGTTGAATGGTGAAATGGGAAGACGTGAGCCCACATCTTCTGGCACCCGCCTGACCGCAACAGGTCCGACAGGGCTTAGAAAAAACGCCGCTGATGCATGGAAAGGCAAGCAGATAGAGCTTGCTTACGGGCATTTCAGCAACAATATATAGAGCAGCGTCATTTAAAAATGCCAGATGCTTTAGGGAGTTCCTCCATATAAAAAAAGCAGCCCCTTGCATCACGGCAATGTACTTTTACACACGCCGCAATAAAGGGGCTGCTCTGCACAACCACTCAAAAAACGCAGAGACTGAAACTCTCCACAGCCCTAGCCAGCTTACGCCCCTGCGGGCACAACTGCCTCCCTTAGTAGTCCGCGCCAGCCTCTCTTCCAACGGGCAGCACGAGCATCTCGTCACCTGGCCGCACAAGCCCGCCGTGCAGAACCTTGGCGAACACGCCCTGCCGGGGCATGATGCAATCCCCCATGGTGTGAAATATCTGGCAGTGGCTGTGGCATTCCTTGCCTATCTGCGACACTTCCATAAGAACCTCGTTACAGGACAGGCGCGTGCCCACGGGCAGGGCCGCGAAGTCGATGCCGTCCACAATCAGGTTCTCGCCAAAACAGCCGTGCGAAACAATGGCTCCCCTGGCCTTGAAATCCTCAATAGCCTGCCAGGACAGCAGACTGACCTGACGGTGCCACTTGCCGGCATGCGCGTCGCCCTCAATGCCGTGCTCCACCACCAGGGTGGCTGACGGAACGGTCTTTTTGGCAGTGCCTTTTTTTGCGCTGGTGCAGATGGCCCGAATAACTCCCATGCCAATTCCCATGTCAATTCCCATGTCGGTTTCCATACTAAATTCCTATGTTTTCAGACTGTTTGCCTGTCATAAACCTTGCCAAGCCGTAGACTGCCCGTATGCGGGCAGTGCGGACTTTTCGCCGGGATGCACTTCTATGGCAGAATAGTTACCTCTAACCTGACATATCCGCAACAGTCGTGGCCCCGCGCGCGGGATTTTCGGCCTACGCGCTTACGCATAAATCGGGGCGAAAATGGTCATGGCCCGCGTGCGGAATTTCCGGCGCATGCACGAACACAGGCGGTTGGCCCATATCTGCACATGCCGTCGTTGAATGTCCGGCGCGAGCGCCGCATCGCCAGGGGCTCGTCATAGCGCAAGTATGGGCAAGTCACGCCAAACACTGCGGATTGTCCGAATAAAATGCGAAAAAGGACAAAAAATTGTTGACGGGCGGGTAAGGAGTGGCTATATAAGCCTCTGCCTCATGTAGGAGCGTAGCTCAGGTGGCTAGAGCACTTCCTTGACACGGAAGGGGTCAACAGTTCAAGTCTGTTCGTTCCTACCAAAAGAAACTTTGGGGTTGATTCCCCTTAACGGCGGACGGCCTTGGCCCCGCCCATAGCACAGGTTATCGAAAGATGGCCGAATGACCGGTATCGGCGCAGTGGGGAGGTTTACCTCCCCATTTTGTTTTGGCTTTTCGTCTGGCCGGACAGCGCCCTCGGCGACGCTAAGGAGTTTTTCATGGAAGTCCGTGTGGAAGGGCAAATGGTTGAGGGGCAGGCTGGCGACAGTGTGGCCTCCGTGCTCCAGAAAGCCTTGAGCGGCAAAAAGTTCAAGGCCGTTGTGGCTGCCCGCGCGCTTGGCGGCGCTGAGGGCCTGCTTGATCTTTCTTCTCCGGTTCCCGCCGGGTGTGATGGCCTTGAGCCCGTGTACGCCGATTCGGCCGAGGGCTTGCAGATGATCCGCCACTCCACCGCGCACGTCATGGCCGCGGCGGTAAAAAAACTCTTCCCCGCTGCCAGGGTCACTATCGGGCCTTCCATTGATACCGGCTTTTACTACGACTTTGACGTTGAAAAGCCCTTCTCCACTGAAGATTTTCCCGCCATTGAAGCTGAAATGCAGCGCATTGCCAATGCGCGCGAGCCTTTCAGCCATGAAGTGCTGTCCAAGGCCGATGCCGTGGCGCGCTTCAAGTCAATGGCCGAGGACTATAAGGTTGAAATCATTGAAAGCATCGACGCCGACACGGTGTCGGTCTATACCTGCGGTGATTTTGCAGACCTGTGCCGTGGCCCGCACGTGCCGCACACGGGCTTTGCCAAAGCCTCCAAGCTCATGAGCGTGGCTGGCGCCTACTGGCGCGGCGACGAAAAAAACCGCATGCTGTCGCGCATTTACGGCACGGCCTTTGCGGACGAAAAAGCCCTTGCCGCGTACCTGAAGATGATGGAAGAAGCCAAACGCCGCGACCACCGCAAGCTGGGACGCGAACTTTCGCTCTTCACCTTCAAGGAAGACGTGGCCCCCGGCATGGTGTTCTGGCTGCCCAAGGGCATGCTCATTCGCACCATTCTTGAGGACTTCTGGCGCAAGGAACACCTCAAGCGTGGGTACGACATCGTGCAGGGCCCGCAGCTTCTGCGCGTGGAAACGTGGCAGAAGTCCGGCCACTACGACCACTACCGCGAGAACATGTACTTCACCCAGATTGAGGAAGACGCCTACGGCGTCAAGCCCATGAACTGCATTGCGCACATGCTCATTTACGGCAACGAGTTGCACAGTTACCGCGACCTGCCGCAGCGCTATTTCGAGCTTGGCGTTGTACACCGCCACGAAAAAAGCGGCGTGCTGCACGGGCTTTTGCGCGTGCGCCAGTTCACCCAGGACGACGCCCACATCATCTGCGCGCCGGAACAGCTTGAAGGCGAAATCCTTGAAGTAATTCACCTTATCCGCGACCTCATGCACCTTTTCGGCTTTGAGTACAAGGTGGCTGTGTCCACCCGGCCCGAGAGCAGCATAGGCACGGATGAAGCGTGGGAGATGGCCACCAGCGCCCTTGTGCAGGCTGTGGAAAAAGCCGGTCTGCCCTACACCATCAATGAGGGTGACGGCGCGTTTTACGGCCCGAAAATCGACGTGCGCCTGCTGGACTGCATTGGCCGCGAATGGCAATGTTCTACCATACAGGTGGACTTCACCCTGCCCGAGCGTTTCGACCTCACCTATGTGGGTCAGGACGGCGAGCGCCATCGTCCGGTCATGGTACACCGGGCCATCATGGGTTCGCTTGAGCGCTTTATCGGCATCCTGGTGGAGAATTTTGCCGGAGCCCTGCCCACATGGCTCGCCCCGGAGCAGGCCCGCCTGCTCACGGTCACCGATGCCGGCGACGAAGCCGCCGCCAGCATGCGTGACGAACTCAAAGCTCTGGGCATCCGTGCCCAGGCAGACACGCGCAATGAGAAACTGGGTTTCAAGGTGCGTGAGGCGCAACTGGCAAAAGTGCCGTACATTCTTGTTGTAGGAGAAAAAGAAGTGCAGGCGGGCGGCGCAAATGTGCGCCTGCGCAACGGTGATAACCTGGGGCTCAAGTCTGTGGCTGAAATCGCCGCGCTTATTCGCGCAGACGCCGAAGAGCCTTTCAAAAAAGGAGGGATGCGCTATAGCTTCGCCTAATATGAGATTCCGCCGCGACATGCCGCAAGACAGCGTGCGTCGCAACGAGATGATCCGCGCCCGTGAAGTGCGCGTGATCGCTGCCGATGGCGAGCAGCTTGGTATCTTGCAGCGTAATGAGGCCATTGCCCTGGCTAAAGAAGCGGGCATGGACCTCGTTGAAGTTTCTTCCAACTCGGAGCCGCCTGTTTGCCGCGTCATGGACTACGGCAAATTCAAGTACGAGCAGCAGAAGAAAAAGCAGGAAGCCAAAAAGAACCAGACCGTGGTGCAGATCAAGGAAATCAAGGTTCGCCCCAAAACGGACGACCACGATTACGAAACCAAGGTCCGCCACATCCGTCGCTTTCTTGAAGACGGTGACCGCTGTAAAATAACGGTATTCTTCAGGGGCCGCGAAATTGTCCACAAGGATCGCGGCATGTCCATTCTGGAACGGGTGGTTCAGGACCTGGCAGACATCGCCAAGGTTGATCAGGAACCCCGCTCCGAAGGCCGTACCCTGCAAATGATGCTGGTGCCCAAAAAGTAGCTTTTGCTGCCGGGGCATCCGACATTATCGCTTGCGCCCTGAGGCGCTTTGGGGCATTATGCCCTTCCCCTGGTGCGTCCTGTGACATGCCGGGTATATGCTTTCGTTAAGGAGTACGCCATGCCCAAGATTAAAACCAGGCGTTCCGCCGCCAAGCGTTTTTCGCAGACTGGCAGCGGCAAGTTCAAGCGTCGTCGCCAGAACCTGCGCCACATTCTCACCAAGAAGGCCGCCAGCCGCAAAATGCGTCTTGGTCAGTCCACCACCGTGGATCAGACCAATGAAAAAGCAGTGCGCCGTATGCTGCCCAACGGCTAAAGACCCGTTCTTTCGCCGTCGGCCTCAGGCGTCCACGGCTCGCTCCACACACGGCACTGCCGTGTCGGGCGCGCACTGGCAAGCCCCGGCCCGCAGCGAAATGCCGCTGGTCTTTAATCAGACGCGGCAAAGGTTCAAGCCTCTGGATTATTGATAAAATCCTATGACGCGCAAGCGTCGCGGCGCGTGCGGAGCCGCAACTGACGTTCAATCCGCTCCCCTCCCAGAGGGCAGATGATCTTTACACCCCCCAACGGGCATTCCTCCGCCTGGTTGGGAGAAGGAGGTTACACCATGCGTGTCAAGAGAGGTCTTACCGGTCATCGCCGTCACAAAAAATATTTGACCGCTGCCAAGGGTTTCCGTGGCGGCCGCAGCCGTCTGTACCGCACCGCCCGTGAGGCTGTGGAACGTTCGCTGCAGTACGCCTACGTGGGCCGCAAGCTGCGCAAGCGCGACTTCCGCACCCTGTGGATCCTGCGCATCAACGCTGGCGCCCGCCTGAGCGGTCTTTCCTACAGCCGTTTCATGCACGGTCTCAAGACCGCCGGCATCGACCTGAACCGCAAGGTTCTCGCCGACCTGGCCGTCTACAAGAAGGACGACTTCGCCAAGATCGTGGAACTGGCCAAAGCCGCTCTGGGCAAATAAGCCGCAGAGCTGGCGCTCCCCGCGCCGGAGCAAGGCTCCAGGCCGCGCTGGCCAGTACGGATAACTCCGTGCGCCGGTTGGCTTGCGGGAGCAGGGTCATGCATGCTATACGGGGCGTGGACGGTGCGATGCGCTGCCCACGCCCTTTGTTTTTCAAATTGTGCAATATTCAACGTCAGCGCCGCGCAGGCGGCCTTGGGAATCCGTATGGATCTGATTTCTGCACTGGAAGGCCTGGTCCCCGAGCTTGAAAAAGGTCTGGATCAGGCTTCTTCATTGGAAGGGCTGGAAGCCCTGCGGGTGGACTTTCTGGGCCGCAAGGGCAGAATCGCCCAGATCATGAGCCAGCTTCCCAAGCTGGAGCCTGAACAGCGCCCCGCCGTGGGCCAGACGGCCAACAGCGTCAAAGAGCGCTGCAACGATCTGTTTGACGCCCGCAAACAGGCCCTGGAAGCCGGGCGCGAGGCCGAAGCCCTCAAGCGCTTTGACCCCTCCATTCCCGGCCGTGCGCCATGGAGCGGCACCCTGCATCCCACCACCCTGGTGATGGAAGAGATTTGCGAAATTTTCAAGGGTCTTGGCTTTGAAATCGTGTCCGGCCCCGAAGTGGAGATCGACTATTACAACTTCGAGGCCCTGAACATGCCGCCGGAGCATCCTGCCCGTGACATGCAGGACACCCTGTACATCACCGACAAGGTGCTCATGCGCACCCACACGTCCCCTGTGCAGGCGCGCACCATGCTGCACCGCAAGCCCCCGCTGGCCGTGGTGGCCCCCGGCAAGGTCTACCGGCGCGACAGCGACCTCACCCATACCCCCATGTTCCATCAGATTGAAGGACTCATGGTGGGTGAAGGCATCAGCATGGCCCATCTGCGCGGCACGCTCACAGCCTTTGTGCGCGCCATTTTCGGCGGCGACACCCAGGTGCGCTTCCGCCCCAGCTTTTTTCCCTTTACCGAACCCTCGGCCGAGGTGGACATAAGCTGCTGCATCTGCGGCGGCAAGGGCCACATTGGCGACGCCCCCTGCCGGGTATGCAAAACCACTGGCTGGGTCGAAATCCTCGGCTGCGGCATGGTGGACCCCGCCGTGTTCGAGGCTGTGGGCTATGATCCCGAAGTCAGCGGCTTTGCCTTTGGCATGGGCGTGGAGCGCGTGACCATGCTCAAGTACGGCATCGGCGATTTGCGCATGTTTTTTGAGAACGACACCCGTTTTCTGGGTCAGTTCGCCCGTTAGGCCACTCATCCTTTAGGACAGGCATATGTTCCCGCGCCACGACAGCACACGCAGTACCGCCAAGCCGCAAACCGCGCCCCTGCGCGGCCTGCCCGGCATCTGGCGGCACGGCCTGCTCCGCCTGTGGCGGCGTGTCCTGTCTGGCGGCTGGCGGCGCGGCCTGTGGCGGCGCGGCCCTGTGCTGGCTTTCGTGGTTGCGACGCTTCTGGCGCTTGCGCCCGGCCTCTGGCCCGCCGGGCATATGCACGACGCTGCGGGAACGGCCTGGGCCAAATCGCCCTCCAATGCGCGCGATCCCGGCATTGAACCGCCTGGCGGACCCAAACCTATGGAAGGCCTGCCTGGCAGAAACGTGAGCCGCACCGCCGAAGGCGGCATGGGGTATACGGATGCCTACGGCAACACCGTCACCGATTCACAGCCGGAAGAAAAACCCGCAAGGCGCAGGCCCGGCCCCGGAGCATACGGCAACAGGGGCATGCAGGAGCATGACCGCCCCCTGCCGAACCCGACGCCCAAGGATACTACGCCAGCCTGGAGTTTCAATTAAGGCAGTTTACGAATGAAATGAGGTAACTGCATTGCAAGGTTTTTTTCTGAAAATCCTTGCCAGGCGAAAGACTGCGCATTTCCAGGAGGCTCTTTAATGAGTGCTTCCTTAAATAATGCTTAAGGCTGGCAGGCCAGAGGACGTTTGCGCTCAAGGCCCGCAGATTTTTGTACAGAACACCATCAATGACGCCCAACGCGGCGGCCCGCGGCCCCGCACTAACAGGACATGCTATGCTGCTCTCACTTTCATGGCTGCGTGAATTTACGCCTTACGAAGGCACGGCTGAAGCTCTGGGTGACCGCCTGACCATGCTCGGCCTTGAGCTGGAAGACATCCGGCGGCCCTACGATTCCATCAGTTCCATTGTGGTGGGGCTTGTGGCAGCCTGTGAGGATCATCCGGAGTCCGACCACCTGCATATCTGCAAAGTGGACGCGGGCCAGGGCGAGCTGCTGGACATCGTATGCGGCGCGCCCAACGTGGCCGAAGGCCAGAAGGTTCCTGTGGCCCTTGTGGGCACGGTCATGCCCGACGGCATGGTCATCAAGAAGGCCAAACTGCGCGGCGCGCCCTCCTGCGGCATGATCTGCTCTGAGCGCGAACTGGGGCTGACCGAAGACCATTCTGGCATTATGGTGCTGCCCGACAGCTTTGTGGTGGGCAAGCCCCTGGTGGATCAGCTGGCCCTTGACCGTGAGGTTCTGGACATTTCCATCACGCCCAACAGGGCGGACTGCCTTTCTGTGCTGGGCCTGGCCCGTGAAGCGGCTCTTGCCTTTGACCTGCCGCTGCAGATCCCGGCCATGCCCCTGCAAATCGACGAAAACGCGCCCCAGCGCCTCGTGCCCATTGACATCAAAGACCCCGACCTCTGCTGGCTCTATTCCGGCCGGGTCATCACCGGCGCGAAAATCGGCCCCTCGCCCATGCAGATGCGCCACCGCCTGCACTCCGTGGGCGTCCGCCCCATATCCAATATTGTGGACGTGACCAACTACATTCTTTTTGAATGCGGCCAGCCCCTGCACTCCTTTGACCTGGACAAGCTTGAAGGCGGCCGCATCGAGATCAGCCGCGCGCAGGAAGGCGAAAAGTTCACCACCCTGGACGGTCAGGAACGCGCCCTCACCGCGCAGGATCTCTGCATCCGCGACGCTTCGCGCGCCGTGGCCCTGGCTGGCGTCATGGGCGGCCTCAATACCGAAATCGGCGATGCCAGCAGCAATGTCTTTCTTGAGAGCGCCGTGTTCCGTCCCGGCACCATCCGCAAAACGTCGCGCCGCCTGGGCCTTTCGTCCGAGGCTTCCTACCGTTTTGAGCGCGGCATCGACCAGCAGCGCAGCGTCTGGGCGCTGGATCGCGCCTGCGCCATGATGGCCGCCATCAGCGGCGGCACTGTGCAGCCCGGGCTTTCCATTGCCGAGCCGCGCCCCTTCAAAGCCGCCAACATCAGCTTTCGCCCGTCCCGCGCCGACGCCCTGCTGGGCGTCCATCTGACCCCGGAATTTGACCAGAAGGTGCTTACCGGCATGGGCTGCACCGTGGACGCCTCTGCGGACGTGTGGCACGTGAGCCAGCCGTCCTGGCGGCCCGACCTCACCCGCGAGGCCGACCTTGTGGAAGAAGTGGGCCGTGTACACGGTCTTGACACCATTGCCCCCGAACTGCCCGCCGTGGCCGGCAATCTTGACCGCGCGGGCGAGCCGGAATCGCGCTTCAGCTTCTGGTCGCGCCTCAAGCACTGGGGCGCTGGCCTTGGCCTCAACGAAGCCGTCAACTACAGCTTTGTGGGCCACAAGGATATGGACCACCTGGGTCTGCCGCGCGAAGGGCGCATATCCATCATGAACCCCCTTTCTGCGGAGCAGGACGCCCTGCGCACCGCCCTGGCCCCCGGCCTGCTTTACGATCTGCGCAACAATCTGGCCCAGGGGGTTCAGGGGCTGCGCCTCTTTGAACTGGCCAATATCTTTGAGGCGGACGCCACCTCCGAAACCACGGCCCGTGAAACAGGCATGCTGGGCGTGCTGCTCTATGGCGCGCGCTTTGACGCTGCCTGGCCCCAGGCCGAAGGCGACCTGGACTACGCGGACATCAAGGGCATTGTTGAAAACCTGCTGCGCTTTTTGCACCTGCCCGCGCCGGAATGCACCCTGGCGGAAGGGCACCCCTTTTTGCTGCCCTGCGTTGCGATCACGGTTGACGGCCGCGTTGTTGGCGTCATGGGCCGGATCCGGCCCGCCATGGCCGAAGAGTTCCACGCCCGCAAGGACGTCTGGCTGGCCGAACTGAATCTGGAAATCCTGCGCGAACTGTACGACGCCGCCGAGGTGCGCTTCCGTCCCCTGCCCGTGTACCCCCCGGTGCGCCGCGACATCACGGTCATGGCCGCCCAGGGCCTCACGGTCAGCGCCATCGCGGCCCATGTGCGCGGCCTTGGCCTGCCCCTGCTGGAAGACATCGTGCTGGTGGACTGCTTTGAACCCAAGGCCGCCGAAGGTCAGGATGCCGTGCGCAACCTCACCTTCCGCCTGACGTTCCGGCACGCAGACCGTACCCTCAAGGACACGGAAGTGGACAAGGAAAGGGAAAAAGTGGCACAGTCTCTGGCAGCGGCGCTGGGCGTCAAAATCTAGAACACGGCCGTTTAACGGCGTCGTGCCGTTGCGAGGTCGTGGCCCCGCCGTACGCGCCACTGTTCTTTCGCCTGCCGGAGCATGGAGGCCATGTTTCCGGCGCTTGGCGCTTGCGCGGCAACGACGCTCAAGGTCGCTGCGCTGTAGGCAGAAAAATGCTCTGGAGGACGTCAGGGGGCCCCATGCCGGACCACAACGACGAAAAAACCTACCGCATCGGTGAAGTTGCGGAACTGCTCAACCTCAAAACCCATGTGCTGCGCTTCTGGGAGACGGAATTTCCCCAGTTGGCGCCTTTGCGCACGGGTAAGGGGCAGCGCCTTTACACCGAGGAGCATGTGGGCCTTTTGCGGCGCATACGGCAATTGCTGCACGAACAGGGCATGACCATTGAAGGCGCGCGCCGTGTGCTGCAAGGCAGCGCCGTGGTGGACGAAAGTCTGCCTGAGCGCGTGGCCGCAGTGCCTGACCCGGATTTCATGCGCATGCTCAAACGGGAACTGACGGCGGTGCGCCGCCTGCTCAACGGCGGCTAGAGCAATTTAACTTTTAAATTGCTCTGACGGCTGCGTGAGCAGACGTTCGCTACGGAGGCGTAAGCGCAGTTTATCTGCGCGGTTAAACGCCAAAGTAAGCGTGTCTTAAACTTTGAGAATGTATATTCTCAAAGTTAATCTGCTCTAGGGAAACGCTGATTTATTCCGTTTGACGGCGTTGCGACACTTTTACCGCTTGCGGCCAAAGAACAGGCGGCAACCACGGACGGCAGAAATCGCCAAGATTCCGCCTTCGTGAAAACAAGCAGAATACCCACATGATTTTATCACCTTCGCTGCTTTCCGCCGATTTTTCGCGTCTGGCCGAAGAGCTGAACGCTCTTGAAGCCGCCGGAATCTCCTGGCTGCACCTTGACGTGATGGACGGCGCCTATGTGCCCAACATTACCTTTGGTCCCCCGCTGATCAAGGCCCTCAGGCCTGGCAGCGGGCTTTTTTTTGACGTACACCTCATGGTGCAGGACCCGTCCCGCTATATCCGCGATTTCAGAGACGCGGGGGCCGACATGCTGGTCATCCATGCCGAGGCCGACCGCCACCCGCAGCGCACCCTTTCGGCCATACGCGACATGGGCTGCAAGGCGGGCGTGGCCCTGAATCCCGGCACGGATCTCGGCGCCATACGCTGGCTCGTCGATGATATGGACATGCTGCTCATCATGAGCGTCAACCCCGGTTTTTCCGGTCAGGCGTTCATTCCGGCCACCTTTGACAAAATCCGCTCTGCCCGCCGTCTGCTGGACGCCTGTGGCCGCGAGGACGTGCTCATTCAGGTGGACGGCGGCGTATGCCCCGAAAACACGGCCCAGCTGGTGGAAGCCGGGGCCGACGTCCTTGTGTCCGGTTCGGCCTTTTTCGGGCACAAACCCTACGACGCGCGTCTGGCTGCCTTTATGGCTCCCCTGGCCGGGCACGAACCACGCCCCGCCGTGCGGGCTGCCGCACAGCGTCAGCCTGCAGCCGATACCCATCCCAAGCAAAAATAGAGGAATGAACATGCCTACCCGTAGACAGTGCGCCAACGCCATCCGCGCCCTTGCCATGGACGCCATTGAAAAAGCCCGCTCCGGCCATCCCGGCGCACCCCTCGGCATGGCCGATATGGCCGAGGCCCTCTGGCGGCACGGATTCAGGCACAATCCCGCCAATCCCCTGTGGTTCAACCGCGATCGCTTTATCCTGTCCAACGGGCATGCCTCCATGCTGCTGTACGCCCTGCTGCACCTCACGGGCTATGATCTGCCCATGGACGAAATTCGCAATTTCCGCCAGTGGGGGGCCAAAACCGCCGGACACCCCGAATACGAGCCGCACATGGGCATTGAAATGACCACTGGCCCCCTGGGTCAGGGCATTGCCTCCGCCGTGGGCTTCGCCCTGGCAGAAAGCATGCTGGCCGCCCAGTTCAATACGCCCGAGCATACGGTGGTGGATCACCACACCTACGCCTTTTTGGGCGACGGCTGCCTTATGGAAGGCGTGTCGCACGAGGCCTGCTCCCTGGCTGGCACCTGGGGCCTCGGCAAGCTCATTGTCATGTACGATGCCAACGGCATCTCCATTGACGGCAAGATCGACGGATGGTTCAACGAGGATGTGGCCGCCCGCTACCGCGCCTACAACTGGCAGGTCATCGGCCCCGTGGACGGCCACGACGCTGCCGCTCTGGACAAGGCCCTGGCCGAGGCCAAATCCGACACGTCCCGCCCCAGCCTGATCATCTGCCATACCCACATAGGCTTTGGCTCGCCCAAGGCCGATTCTGCCTCCTGCCACGGCTCCCCTCTGGGTGAAGACGGCATTGCCGCCACGCGCGATGCCCTTGGCTGGCACGAAGCCCCCTTTACCATCCCGCAGGACATCTACACGGCCTGGAGCGCCCGCGACGCTGGCAAAGCCGCCGAAGCCGCCTGGAACGCGCGCTTTGACGCCTATGCCAAGGCCCATCCCCAACTGGCCGCCGAACTGACCCGTCGCATGCAGGGCAAGCTGCCCGCCGACTGGGCCGCCATAGCCGCCGGTGCCCTGCAGGACGCCATCAGCAAGGGCGAAAGCATCGCCACCCGCGTTGCCTCCAAAAAAACGCTTGAGTACCTTGTGCCGCGTCTGCCCGAACTGGCGGGCGGCTCCGCTGACCTCACCGGCTCTGTGGGCACGTATACGTCTTCCTCCGTGCATATGGACGTGAAGGAGCACACGGGCAACTACATTTCCTACGGCGTGCGCGAATTCGGCATGAGCGCCATCATGAACGGCCTTGCCCTGCACGGCGGCTTCATCCCCTACGCCGGAACATTCCTGGCCTTTGCCGATCAGGCCAAGAACGCCCTGCGTCTTGCGTCCATCATGGGCATCCGTGTAATCTGGGTGCTGACCCACGACTCCATCGGCGTGGGCGAAGACGGCCCCACACACCAGCCCGTGGAACAGCTTGGCATGCTGCGGCTTATGCCCAATTTCAACCTCTGGCGGCCCTGCGACGCGGTGGAAACCGCCGCCGCCTGGATCTGCGCGCTGGAAAGCGTCCACACGCCTTCCGGCCTGTCCCTTTCGCGCCAGAACCTGCCCTTCTGCCCGCGCAGCGAGGCGCAGGTGGCGGCCATCGCCCGTGGCGGATACGTGCTGCGCGACTGCCAAGGCACGCCCGAGATCATCATCATGGCCACCGGCTCCGAAGTGGGCCTGGCCCTTGAAACCGCCGAACAGCTTGCCGCCGACGGCCGCAAGGCGCGCGTCGTGTCCATGCCCTGCGCTGAAGTGTTTGACGCCCAGAGCGCCGAATACAAGGAAAGCGTGCTGCCGCGCGCCGTGCGCGCCCGCCTGGCCATTGAAGCCGCCGCCAGCGACTGGTGGGGCAAATACGTGGGCCTGGACGGCGCGGTCATCGGCATGGAAGGCTTTGGCGCATCTGCCCCCGGCAAGGTGGTTTTTGAACGCCTCGGCTTTACCGTGACCAACGCTCTGGAAAAGGCCCGCGCCCTCATGGGCCGCATCTGAGTGGGCCGCATCTGACCCTGTTTCGCGCGGGGGTCTGGCCTTGGCCTCCCCCGCGCCTCATGCACGCATGGCCCTCTGGGCCGGTTGCCTCAACGAAATATCTGCAAGCAACAAAGGGAGCGCGCTATGCCTATAAAGAACATGCAGGACCTGGACCTCACAGGCAAAACCGTTGTTATCCGCGAAGACCTCAATGTGCCCATGAAGGACGGCGAGGTCACCAATGACAAGCGCATCCGCGCTGCCCTGCCCACCATCAAACTGGCGCTGGAAAAAGGCGCTGGCGTCATTCTGCTTTCGCACCTGGGGCGTCCCACCGAAGGGCAGTATGACGAGCAGTTTTCTCTGGCTCCCGTGGCCGCCTGCCTTGAAAAGCAGCTTGGCCAGCCCGTAACGCTGGCAAAAACGCTGGACGAGGCCAAAGTACAGCCCGGTCAGGTGGTTCTGCTGGAAAACGTGCGTTTTCTGTCCGGCGAAAAAAAGAATGATCCCCAGTTGGCCCAAAAACTGGCCGACCTTGGCGACGTATATGTGATGGACGCCTTTGGCGCCGCACACCGCGCCCATGCCTCCACCGAGGGCGCTGTACGCGCCGCGCAAGTGGCGTGCGCCGGCCCCCTGCTGCAGGCTGAACTGCAGGCCTTTGAAAAAGTGCTCGACAATCCCGCCCGTCCCCTGGTCGCCATTATCGGCGGAGCCAAGGTGTCCACCAAGATCGGCCTGCTCGAAAACCTGCTGAACACGGTGGACGTGCTTATCCTTGGCGGCGGCATCGCCAATACCTTTTTGGCGGCGGCTGGCTACATGGTGGGCAAGTCTCTGTACGAAGAAGATCTGGTGCCTGAAGCCAAAAAAGTTATGGAACAGGCCAAGACCCTCAACAAGGAACTTCCCCTGCCCATGGACGTGATCACCGCCGAGGAACTGGCCCCTGGCCAGCACGCCTCGCTGCACGCCGTGGGCGACGTGCCCGGCGACCAGATGATACTGGACGTGGGCCCCGAAACCCTGACACTCTATGAAAAGTATCTGGCCAAGGCCGCCACTGTGGTGTGGAACGGCCCTGTGGGCGCGTTCGAAACCGAGCCCTTTGGTGACGGCACCAAGGCCCTGGCCGAATATCTTGGCAATTCCAAGGCCTTTGTGGTCGTTGGCGGCGGTGACAGTGTGGCTGCCGTGGAAAAATACGGACTTGCCGACCGCATGGGTTACATATCCACAGGCGGCGGCGCGTCCCTTGAGCTGCTTGAAGGCAAAAAACTGCCTTCGGTGGCTGCCCTGGAGGACCGGGGCTAAGGTAGTTTAATGAAAAAACGTATATCCTTCGGCGGGCTGGCCTCGGTGACGTTGCTGGCCCTGCTGACGCTGCTGACCATTACCCCTGGCACGTCCTTTGCCGCTCCGGCTCAGGAAGCCTGGGAAGAAAACCCCGCTGACGCTGCCGCCCAGGGCGACAAATGGGGCTTCAACACCGGCCTCGGCGCAAGCCTGCGCACGTCGGAATACAAGGGCATCGACTCCCTCGGTTCTCCGCTTCCCCTTATTGGCTATGAGGGCAAGTGGCTGTACCTGCGCGGCCTGGACGGCGGCGTGCACGTGTACAGGGATCACTATCAGGAGTTCAACATCCAGCTGTCCTACCTGCCCCAGAACTTCTATGCCTCCTGGAGCGACAACAGCAGGATGAAGCGTCTGGACGACAGGTATTCCACACTCATGGCCGGCTTGAACTATACGCTGCGCACGCTCTACGGTCAGGCGTCCGCCACGGTGTCCACAGACATTCTGGGCGTCAACAACGGCATCAAGGCCGACGTTGCCTACGCCTACCCCATGCGCTTCGAAAACGTCATGTTCTCGCCCGCCGTGGGCGTGCAGTGGACGGACACCAACTACAACGACTATTACTACAGCATCAGTTCCAGCGAATCCCGCGCCAGCGGCTTCAAGGAATACAGCCCCGAAAGCACGTTTTCACCCTATGCCGGGCTGACCATGCGGGTCATTCTCACCGAGGACTGGAGCGCCGTTGCCAATGCCAAGGCGCTCTTTCTCGGCAACGAGATTACCGACAGCCCCATGGTGGAACGCACCACAACGTATTCCTTCAGCGCTGGCTTGCTGTACGCATTTTAGTGTAAGGGTTGGTTAGGTTAGAATGCTGTGTGGGGGAGGGACCCTCCTTAGACCAGATTTACTTTGAAATGCTTCACATTTCAAAGTAGTCATTCTGCAGAAAATGCGATTTTCGGCAGAATCCACGCCACGTTGTGGCGCGCTGCACTCTCGTGCAGCGTTAGAGCATTTAACTTTTTTCAAAGTTTAAATGCTCTAAAAAGGGTCTCCTCCCCCACGCCCCCACCCCCTAAAACTTTTATTGTATTTTAGTATATTATAAGGCTTTTTCTGTTCTGAATGGACGGGACAAAAGACGAGCCTTTCAGCCTTCACATCCAGGCATTTTGCCGTGTGTTTCACGGCAAACTGGCGCGCATGTTCACCACAAACGAAAAAACGCGCTGACCGCCAGCTTCTTTCCCCTCCGGCAGTCATGCCATAGCTGCCATGCCCGCACGCGGAGCACGATGGCAGTACCGCCAAAATCCGCACCGCACAGGCCAGGTACTGGCACAGGCAGGAAAGACCGCATGTCTGAAAAAAACGGCACAGCGCGGCAAACACAAGACCGCCGCAGCGCCCCGGCCCGGAACACCGAGGATAAAACCCAGCCACCGCCCTGGGCCGCGCCCCCCGCGAGCGGTACACCGTGGGGACGTTACGCTGTGGGCGTGTTTTTCAGCGTCATATGGAGTTCGGCATTCATCGCGGGCAAGGTGGTCGTGATGGAAATGGGGCCGTTCGCCACCCTGTTTTACCGTTTTACACTGACCGTGCTGGTGCTTCTGCTGTTTTGCGGCAAAAAGCTCCTTGGCCCAGAGGGCAGGCAGGCCATGCTGCCAGGGATGCTTCTTGGCCTGCTCAATAACGTGGTCTACCTGGGCCTGAGTTTTTCCGCCCTGCGCTATCTGGCCGCCTCATGGGTCGTCATCGTGGTTTCCTGCGCGCCCTTCATGACCATGGCCCTGGCGGCCCTGCGCGGTCAGGAGTCTTTTGACAAAAGAAAACTGCTGGGACTCACCGTGGCCTTTGCCGGGGTAGTCGTCATGGTGGGCATTACGGGCCTGCACGAAGGCGCTGGCCTTGGGCTTGGCATGGCCATCGCCGCCACGCTGGCCTTCTCGGTTGGCGCAGTGCTCTTTCGCGGCAAGTATGACGCCCTGTCCCTGCTTTCGCTGAACTTCTGGATGACTCTTTGCGGCATGCTCTGCTTTGCCCCCGCCGCCTTCATGACCACGGCAAACCCTTTGCACATCACCTGGCCCGCCCTGGCCGCGCTGCTGTGGCTGGTAGTGGTCAGCCTGGCGGGCATGGCGCTGTGGCTGCTGCTCATACGTACGCAAGGCCCCTCCATGGCCGCTTCCTACAACATGCTCAACCCCCTTTCGGGACTGGCGCTCTCCGCCCTGCTCCTCGGCACTGCCATCGGCGTGCAGGATGTCATGGGCGCTGCGGCCATCGTGGCAGGGCTGTATGTGGCCCTGCGCCCAGGACAAGCCCCGAAAACGACGTAACCACGCCGTCGGGTACGCCATCGGGTACGCCATCAGCACGCCATCGGCCACGTCGTCGGCCACGCCATCAGGCTCGCCTGTATCAAACAAGCCCCTCTTGCTTTTTTTCTGTGACAGCATAGACTTTGAGAAAATATTCTCAAAGTCTATTGCTATTCATTACACCTCACAACTATTTAAATACACAGAACTTTTAATCTTCCAAGGCGTTTGCGCTCACAGGTGACAGAGCAGTTCCACCTTGCATTAGGCCGTGGAGTTGATACGCTCAGTTTGAAAATAGTTTTCAATTAATCCCCATTTCCAAACCAGGAGAAATCCATGAGCACACTACGGATAGCCCAGTATGGTTGCGGAAAAATGTCGCGATATTCCATGCGCTACGTATACGAAAAAGGGGCGGAGATTGTGGCCGCCTTTGATATGAACCCGGCTGTTATCGGGCGTGACATCGGCTCCATCATGGGCTGCGAAAACAAGGGCATTCTTGTGGAGGACGCCTCCGAGGCGGCTCAAACCCTGGCCCGGCTCAAACCGGACGCCTGCCTCGTCACCACCATGAGTCTTTTACGTGATCTTCGGGTACCCCTCATGACCTGCGCCCAATGCGGCGTCAACGCCATCACCATTTGCGAGGAAGCCATCTACCCCATGAACTCCTCGCCAGCCCTCACCCGCGAAATTGACGCGCTGGCCAAAAGGAACGGCTGCACTATCTGCGGCACGGGTTATCAGGATGTGTTCTGGGGCAACCTCATTACCACCCTGGCCGGGGCCATGCACACCATCAGAAAAATTCGCGGCAAGTCCAGCTATAATGTGGAGGATTACGGCATAGCCCTGGCCAAGGCGCACGGCGCTGGCCTTGACCTTGAGGCTTTTGACAGGGACATCGCCTCGGCGGACAACATCCCCGAATCCCAGCGCAAGGCCCTTATTGAAAAGGGCGAATTCCTGCCCTCCTATATGTGGAACGTCAACGGCTGGCTGGCGGCCCGGCTCGGCCTTACGGTCACCGGGCAGACACAGAAATGCGTGCCCATGACCCACTCCAGCGAACTCAAGTCTTCCACCCTGGGCATGACCATTCCTGCGGGATACGCCACAGGCATGTCCGCAGTGGTCACCACCGAAACGCAGGAAGGCGTCACCATCGAGAGCGAATGCATAGGCAAGGTCTACGCGCCGGATGAGGTTGACCGCAACGACTGGACGCTCATGGGCGAGCCCGACACCCAGGTGGTCATCACCCAGCCCGCCACCGTGGAACTGACATGCGCAACCCTGGTGAACCGCATTCCTGATCTCATCAACGCCGCGCCCGGCTATGTGACCACAGACCAGATGCCCGTGAACAGTTACCGGGTGAAGCCGCTGGACCAGTACGTCAACAAATAGCCAGTGACAGCCTGCCCCAATCGCACAAAAAAAAGGCCCGTCCTTACCGCAGGACGGGCCTTTTCAAATGAACAAAGGTGATGCGAACCCGGCATGCACGCCGTCCAACAGGCACTTCAGGCGCGGGCGGGAATCACTGCGGACTTGGAGCAGATGAACGTTAAAGGTGATGCGATGCCTGGAAAACCCGCCCCCTGCCTCCCCGGCTCAAATCAGGACGCACTTTGTAATATGCCAAAACATAATAAAAGTTTTAGGGGGTGGGGGCGTGGGGGAGGAGACCCTTTTGCAAAAGGGTCCCTCCCCCACAAAGCATTCCAACCCGCCCCCACAAAGTATTTCAAAAAAAAGCGCCACGCACTGTACGCGACAACGAGCAACCATGCGCGCGCAGTCTTATCCGCCGAGGTACGCCTCGCGCACGCTGGCATTGTTGAGCAGGTTATGGGCCTTGTCTTCCATAACCACCTTGCCCACTTCAAGCACATAGCCGCGCGATGCCAGCTTGAGGGCGGCGCGGGCGTTCTGCTCCACCAGCAGCACCGTGACGCCGCGCTTGTTGATGGCCCGCACGGTCTCAAATATGGAGCGCACCAGCAAAGGCGCAAGCCCCAGGGAAGGCTCGTCAAGCAGCAAAAGGCGCGGTTCGGCCATGAGCGCCCGGCCTATGGCCAGCATCTGCTGCTCGCCGCCCGAAAGCGTGCCAGCAAGCTGATCCTTGCGCTCAAGCAGACGCGGAAAAAGATCGAATATCCATTCAAGGGTGCGTTCCTTGCGGGCTTTGTCCTCAATGCAGAAGGCCCCCAGCCGCAGGTTTTCAAGCACGCTCATGACGCCGAAAACCCGCCGCCCCTCGGGCGACTGGGCTATGCCCAGGCCCACGACCTTGTGGCTTGGCAGACGCAGCAAATCCTGCCCGTCAAAAAGAATCTCGCCCGACGAGGGCCGCACAAGGCCGCTGATGGAAAGCAGGGTGGTGCTTTTGCCAGCGCCGTTGGCTCCGAGGATGGTGACAATCTCGCCCTCTTCCACCCGCAGATCAATGCCGTGCAGCACTTCGACGCTGCCATAGCTGACCCGTATATTCGACAGTTGCAACAGGGACATGGCTTACCACTTCTCGTCTTCGACGCCCAGGTAGGCTTCAACCACGGCCGGATTACGGCGCACGGCCTCCGGCTCGCCCTGGGCGATCATGGTGCCGTGCTCCAGCACCACCAGTTTTTCACAGATTTTCATGACCAGACGCATGTCGTGCTCGATGAGCAGCACGGTGATGCCCCTGTCGCGTATGGCCGCAATGGTGTCCACAAGGGCAGCGGTTTCCTGGTCGTTCATGCCGCCAGCGGGCTCGTCAAGGATGAGCAGGCGCGGGTCGGAGGCCAGGGCGCGGGCGACTTCGAGCAGCCGCTGGTTGCCGTAGGAAAGCCCCCCGGCGGCTTCGGCATGGCGGTCGGCCAGGCCCACAAAGTTTAGTTCCTCCATGCAGCGGGCCACGGCGGCGCGCTCCTCGCGGCGCTGCCAGGGCAAATGCAGCATACAGGACAGCATGCCCGACTTCATGCGGCAATGCCGCCCGGCCAGGACGTTTTCCAGCACTGACAGCTTGCCGAACAGGCGGATGCTCTGGAAGGTGCGGGCTATGCCAAGCTCCACCACCTTGTGGGGGCGTAGTCCGGCCAAAGGCTCGCCGTCAAAAAAGATCCGCCCTTTCTCCGGCGAGTAGTTGCCCGTGATGCAGTTGAATACCGTGGTCTTGCCCGCGCCATTGGGGCCGATGAGGCCAACCACGCTGCCCGCCTCCACGCTGAAGGTCAGGTCGTTGACAGCCACAAGACCGCCGAAAACCTTGGTTATTTCCTGCAAGCGCAAAAGACTCATGCGGGCCTCCCGCCAGCGGCCTGCACGTCGCTTTCAACGGCAAGGGCAGATCCGGCCTCCGGGCTGCCGGGGCCAGGCCCGGAACCGTCACCGTTTTCGTTTTCCATCAGTGATTTCACATGGTAGCGACGGCGGCGCGGGGGCAGCAGCCCCTGGGGACGCCACACCATCATGATCATCATGGCCAGGCCGAAAATAAGCATGCGCGCATTGGAAAACTCACGCAGCAGTTCCGGCAGGCCGATGAAAAGAAAGGCGCTGATAAGCACGCCAATCTGGCTGCCGCCCGAAAGAATGACCACCGCAAAAATAATGACGGACTCCATAAAACTGAAAGATTCCGGTGAAATGGTCGTCATTTTCGCGGCATAGAGCGTACCGGCCATGCCCGCCCAGAACGCGCCCAGCACAAAGGCCATGAGCTTGTACTGGGTGACGTTCACCCCGCAGCCTTCGGCGGCCACGTCGTCTTCCTTGATATAGTTCAGGGCGCGGCCAAAGCGTGAATGCCACAGGCCGTAGAAAAGCAGCAGGCTTACGGCCACCATGCCCCACACCAGATAGTAGAACTGTATGCCCTTGACTATCTTGAAGCCGAAAAAGCTGGGGCGGCTGATGCCGAAAATGCCGTTGGCCCCGCCCGTGAGGCCGAAAACGTCGTTGATAAGGGCTATGCGCACAATTTCCACAATGCCAATGGTGACGATAAGCAGATAGTCGCCGCGCAGATGGATGATGGGCCGCGCCACCAGCAGGGCAAAGAGGGCCGCCGCCGCCCCGGCAACGGGCATGGTCCAGAATATGGGCCAATGGCAGAGGGTGTTCAGTATGGCGGTAACATACGCGCCCACGGCAAAAAAGGCCGCGTGCCCCATATGAAAGATCCCCGCCTGCCCCAGAATGATGTTGAGCGACAGCGAAAGCAGCGCGTAAAGGCCTATGCTCACGCACACGTCTGTCCAGTAGGCGTTGCTGAAGAGGGGCAGCGCGCAGATGACGGCCGCCAGAGCGACCCGGATGGCAATGCGGATGGGCTCTGTCATCATAGCTTGTCCGCCGTGCGCTCGCCCAGAATGCCCGTGGGGCGGATGATAAGAATGAGAATAAGCACAAAGAAGGCGATGGCGTCCTTCCAGGCGATGGCGATATAGCCAGCGGCCAGGGCCTCGATAACGCCCAGCAGAAGGCCGCCGATCATGGCTCCGGGGATATTGCCTATGCCGCCCAGGATGGCGGCGGTAAAGGCTTTGAGGCCGTACGTCCAGCCCATGGTAAAGTCGATCTGCCCGTAGTAGATGCCCACCATAAGTCCGGCAGCGCCGCCAAGGCCAGGCCCGATAAGAAAGACCAGGCTGATGATGCGATCCACGTTGATGCCCATAAGCTGGGCCGCGCCGGGGTCAATGGCCACAGCGCGAATGGCCGCGCCGGTGCGCGAACGCTGGATGAAAGCCCATAGGCCAAGCATGAGGATGACGCTGGCCGCAATGACCAGCAGGCGCACGCCGGGAACGGCCAGGCCGAACAGATGCACCGTGAAGTCGGGCCTGAGGTAGTCGGGGTAGACGTAAAAGCGCGCGCCGTAGATGAGCATGATGGCGTTCTGAAAAAATATGGAGGCCCCAAGGGCCGAAACCACGGCGGAAAGGCGGTTGGCGTTCCGCAAGGGGCGGTAGGCCGTACGCTCCAGAAGAAAGCCGATAATGGCCACCAGCAGGGCGACCATGACAAAGACGGCCAGCACAGCCAGCATGGGACTGAGCATGCCCGAAAAATTGCAGCTCACAAGCAGGGTCAGCCCAAGGTAGGCCCCAATGGTGAAGAGATCGCCGTGCGCGAAGTTGATAAGCTTCAGCACGCCGTACACCATCGTGTACCCCAGGGCCACCAGGGCATAGATGCCGCCCACGGCAAGACCGTTCAAAAGCTGTTGTAAAAACTGTTCCATAAAGCGTTGTACCCTTGCCACGCTCCGGTTGCCGGGGAGGCCCGCCGGTAAGAGCGCGATTCCGCCGCTGGAGCCGCACAGGTCGGGCCCCATTGGCGCATCCGGGCGGCGGCCCGGAAAAATCGGGCCGCCGCCACGGGCGTTGATGACGTATTGACTGTTTTCGCGCCGCTGAAACGCAGGCGCGGGGCACACTGTACGGCCAGTTTACTTGGGCTGCAAGATAAATACGCCCTTACCGTCAACCACATAGGTGCGATAGAACTCGCCCACGCGGTCGCCCTTGGCGTCAAAGCCAAGGCTGCCGGAAAGGCCGGGCATGCCCTTGAGGTTTTTCAGCCATGCGGCGATGGCTTCAGGCTTGTCATTGCCAGCGGCAAGGGCCGCTTCAATAACCTTGAAGGCGTCGCCAGCCAGCACGGCCCATACGGAAACGGGCACGGTGTTGTACTTGGCCTTGAAGGCGTCAAGAAAAGCCTTGGCTTCGGCAGTGTCCATATCCTGCGGCAGGGGCGGGCTGATGAAGAAGTAGCCTTCCGCCGCCTCATTGCCCGCAATCTTCACCAGATCCTGATGGTTGGCGGCATCGCCGCCCATCATGGGCACGGGCCAGCCCATTTCCTTTTTCTGGCGCAGCAACATGCCCGTTTCGGGGTAGTAGCCGGTGAAGAACACAAGATCGGGCTTGGCAGACTTGAGCTTGGTCAGAATGGCCGTGTAATCGCGCTCTCCGGGGGTAAGAGCGTCATAAAAGACCACCTTGACGCCGTCCTTGTCCAGGATGGCCTTGGTTTCTTCGGCCAGGCCCTTGGCATAGGAGGAATTGTCGTGCAAAAGCGCCACAGCCTTGTAACCGCCCTTCACAATGGCGGCGGCGGCAGCGCGGCCCTGCGCGTCGTCACGGGGACTGGTGCGGAAGAAAAGGGGCAGGCCCTTTTCCGTCAGGCGCACGCTGGTGGAGCCAGTACCTATCTGCACCAGCTGGGCTTCGTCCAGAATGTTCTGGCTTGCTTCGGTAACAGCGGAGCCATAGGTGCCGATAACGGCCACCACTCCGGCCGAAGCCAGTTTTTGCGCGGCCAGAGCGGCGGTACGCGGATCGCCCGCGTCGTCTTCCACCACAATCTTGACCTGGCGGCCGTTGATGCCGCCCTTGGCATTCACCTCGTCAGCCAGCAGACTGACGATGTTCTTCATGTCCTGCCCTTCAGAGGCCCATTTACCCGTGAGCGGGCACATGAGACCGATTTTGACGTCTCCGGCAAGAGCCGCCACGGGCACCAGCAGGGTGAGGGTCAGAGCCCCAAGCAAACGACCAAGTGCTTTCATAAAATCCCCCGTCCGTTGTGCGATGATGATAGTAACAAAATAGCATACCCTAAAATGTCACAAAGAAAAAGCCCGGATTTTCTGCCCGCAATTCCTACGGATACAGCCGGGGATAGCTTTGAGGGATGCCCCTGGGGGTGGCCGTAAGGAGCACGGCGGCGGCGCGTTCCCCTGGCGTTGCGTGCTGGACGTGGCTTGCGGCGCGTTGCCCATACGGCGGCGCGGCTGGCAGGGCAGATATCGAATCCTTTGCGCGGATGAGCCCCACGGTGAAGCCCTTGCGCGGTAAAAGCGCGCAAGCAGCAAAGGGCTGCCCGCGCCGCGCAACCGTGTACCGTAACAGGCGCCCACAACCATAACACTGCACAACCGTAACGTGGCGCAACCTTTATGAATATATATTGTTCATGCAATGCGCCTCCGGCATTTCCCCTTTGCAGCGCGTGGGCCGCTGTGCGGGCAGACGCCGCCTGATACTGCGTAAATACAAGTTATTTGTACTGTTACGCGCTGCAAAACTGTGTCTTGACCATTGCAAATGCATATTCACAAAACCTGTCCACTCCGGGCGAAAATCGCGCAAACAAACGGGTCTCCAGTGACGATCCAGCCTGTACAGATTCTGCCGCAATTCTGAAGCAAAGCTGTAAAACTCGACAGATATAAAAACATGCGGTACGATAAATGCCAAAGAGGCAGGAAAGGTGCAGTCACCCTGTACGCGGCGTGTGCCGCAGCCGTGCTTCGGGCAGAAACTTGCTCATGGCGATTCAAAGGCATTGCATGACAAGGCGCTGCCGCAAGTGTTCTTTCCGCCCTGACCGCACGGCCTTCTCCGCCTCACGGTTCCACACCCTCAGCAGTCTCATACAGGCCCGCTGCGACCTCGCCTCCCCCTCTCGCCTCACGCAGCGCTCTTCCCATAAGCACCCGTACCGCCGGAGGCTGTATGCGGTTCAGCTTTGACAAGGCTGCCTGCCAGAACACCCGCAGGGCGTTGCGCAAGGAATGGCTGCTCACCAATGGTCTTGGCGATTACGCCAGCAGCACCATCCTTTGCTGCAATACGCGGAAGTACCACGGCCTGCTTACGGTCAATACGCCCTATGGCCGCCATGTGCTGCTCTCTGCCCTTGAAGAGTCCATCATGGGCGGCGGCAAGGAATTCACGCTTTCCACACGCCAGCACCCAGGCACGCTCTACCCTCACGGCCACGACTACCTTGAGGCATTCCGCCTGGATCAGTGGCCGCAGTGCGTCTACCGCGTCGGCGACGTGCGCCTGTGCCGCGAAATCCAGCTTGTCCGTGGGGAGAGCCTGCTCCTGATGCGCTTCAGCGTGCGCGGGCCAACCCCCGTACCACCGTTGACGCTACGCCTGCGCCCCCTGCTGGCCTACCGCAATTTTCACAAGCTTACCCACGCCAATCCCGACCTGCGCGCAGAAACCACCCCACTGTCCGACGGCTTCAGCATCACTCCCTATGAAGGGCTGCCCACGCTCTACATCCAGTGCCAGACAAGCCAGAAGCATTCTTTCGCGCCACGCCCGGACTGGTGCCGTAATGTGGAATACCTTGAAGAGCGTGAACGCGGCTTTCCCTACAGCGAAGACCTCTTTATGCCGGGCGTGCTGGACGTGGGCATGCCCCCCCTTGCCAACGGCGCGGAAAGCTGCGTCTATCTGGCGGTGGGAACACGCCACTGCGAGCAGGACCTGCACCAGATGTGGGACGCCGCCAGCCATGAGCGCACCAAGGCCTACAAGGCCAACGTCGGACTCACCGGGCACCTGAGACAGGTCGGACGCCAGTTCTGCATCGAATCCCCTGCGGGACGGCCCGAAGTGCTGGCGGGCTACCACTGGTTTGACGCCTGGGGCCGCGACACGCTGATCAGCCTGCCGGGCCTGACCTTTCATGCTGGCCGTACGGATTTTGGCCTGCGCGTTCTGGCCGAAATGGGCAGGCATGTGGAAGACGGGCTCATCCCCAACATGCTTTCGCCCCAGGGCGATCACGCCTACAACTCCGTGGACGCCGCCCTGTGGTACGCCTTTGCGCTGCAAAGCTGCCTTGAGGTGGACGCCGGGCATCTCGCCTGGGTGCGTGAAAACGCCTGGCCCGCGCTCAAGGCGGTCATTTCCGGCTACCGCGCGGGCGAGGGCAGGGCCAGACAACTGGACATTCATGTGGACGCCGAGGGCCTGCTGCACGCAGGCAACGCCCACACCCAGCTCACCTGGATGGACGCTCAGGCCAACAATGCCCCCGTGACGCCACGGCAGGGCTGCCCCGTTGAAATCAATGCCCTCTGGTACAATACCCTGGCCTTTGCGGATCAGCTTGCCGCGCGCTTTGGCGAGGAACCCCTGGCGGGCGACATGGTTCTGCGCCAGATGCGCACGGCATTTTTCCAGCGCTTCTGGGTTTATGGCGGCGGGGGCTACCTTGGCGACGTCTGGCAAAACGGCAAACTCGACGCCAGTGTGCGGCCCAACCAGATTTTCGCGGTATCCCTGCCCCATCCCGTGCTGGCTGAAGATTATCAGGCACAGGTGGTGGAATGCGTGCGCAACAAACTGCTCACGCCTTACGGACTGCGCACCCTGGCCCCGGACGACCTGCACTACAAGGGGCGGTACGACGGCGGCCCGACCAGCCGGGATGCGGCCTACCACCAGGGCACGGTCTGGCCCTGGCTGCTGGGGCACTACGCGGACGCCCTGCTGCGCACGGCCTGGGATGTGGACGGCGCGGCCATGGCGCTTCTGGACACGCTCACGCCACTCTACTGCGACCATATTTCCCAGGCGGGCCTTGGCAGCATATCTGAAGTGTTTGACGGCTCGCCCCCGTACAAACCCAATGGCTGCATCGCCCAGGCCTGGAGTGTGGCCGAATGCCTGCGCCTTTTGCTGCGGTTGCAAAAAGCCGCTCCCGCAGTCTACGAGCGCTGGCAAAAACTGGCGGCGCACCGCATGGCCCACCCCGTCATTGGCGATACGGCGGGGGTCTGCCGCGTGAGCATGGCTTTGGAAGGCTGCAAGAAACAACATGCGTGCGCGCCGGACGCAGCACAACCGTAAAAAAACATAGCAAACCATGCCTGCACGGCCACACTGCTTCGCCGTCAGGCACAATAAGGAAGCACTGATTAAAGGGCCTCCAGGAAACGAGCTGGTATTTCCTTTGGCAAGGCGCGATCCTTTTTTGAAGCAGGAGTGGACTCTTCCGTCCTCGACTGTTTCAAAAAAAGTGAAGCAAGTCCGCCAAAAGGAATAAATCAACGTTTCCTAAAGCGAAATGTTCGAACAGGAGCGGGGAAGAGTTGTGGCGGCCGACAGGAACGGCCGCTGAATCCGGCGGGAGAATCTCCGCCGCATGAGGGAGAACACATGCGAGTGCTTATGTTCGGCTGGGAGTTCCCACCTCACATCAGCGGAGGTCTGGGCACGGCCTGCTTTGGCATGACCCAGGCTCTGGCCCGCAGGGGAGCGGAAATAATCTTTGTACTGCCCCGTATCGACGACAGCAAGGGGAAAGGGGAATTTCTGCGTCTGCGTTCGGCATCCGGAACTCCCATCACTCAAGACCTGGTACAGCGCATGAACTGGGCGCAACAGGAAGTCTGGCGCAACGGCATACGCTGCCTGCCGGTGGACAGTCCGCTCATGCCCTATCTCACCCCGCAGGACTACGTCAGCGCACTGGGCCGCCTCAGCGGCCGCACCTGCGCGGGAGAGCCGTATTGCCTGACACCGCGCCAGACGGGGGAAGAAGAGTCCCATCAATCCAGATCCTTCACCTATTCGCTGCAAGGCGGATACGGCCCCAGCCTTATGGACGAGGTGCTGCGTTACAGCCGCCTTTCCGCAGCCCTGGCTGTTCAAGAAGACTTTGACGTTATCCACGCCCATGACTGGATGACCTATCCAGCGGGCATGCTGGCCAAAACCCTCACGGGCAAACCCCTTGTTGTCCATATCCACGCCACCGAATACGACCGCAGCGGAAGCGACATCAACGAGCAGGTGGCGGGCATTGAACGGGCGGGCATGCTGGCCGCCGATGTGGTGGTGGCCGTGAGCCGCCTTACCCGCAAAACCGTCATCGAACGCTACGGCATCCCCCCGGAAAAGGTCATGGTCGTACACAACGCCGTGGCCCGCCACGAGGCCCAGCGCCATTATCCCATCCCGCCGCGCATACGGCACGAAAAGCGCGTGCTGTTTCTGGGCCGCGTCACCTTTCAGAAAGGGCCGGAATATTTCATGGAAGCCGCACGGCTGGTGCTGCAAAAAATCCCCAACGTGCGCTTTTTCATGGCTGGCAGCGGCGACATGCTGCCACGCCTCATCCGCAGGGCCGGGCAGTTGCGCATGGGCAGCCGCTTCCACTTTGCCGGCTTCCTGCAGGGGGAGGAGGTGGACCGCATGTTTGCCCTCAGCGATCTCTACGTCATGCCGTCGGTTTCCGAACCCTTCGGCATAACGCCCCTTGAGGCCATGCTCTACGACGTTCCTGTACTGCTCTCACGTCAATCGGGCGTATCCGAAGTGCTGCAACACGCCCTTAAAGCCGATTTCTGGGATACCCGCGACATGGCCGACAAAATCTGCGCCGTTCTGCGCTACCCCTGCCTGGCGGCTGAACTGGTGAAAAACTGCCGCGAAGAAATGAAGTCCATCCGTTGGGAAAATGCCGCCGACCAGTTGCTGGCCATTTACCACAACGTACACGGAGGTCGCTCATGACAGCCATATGCCTGTGCTATGAGGTTCACGAACCTTACCAGCTGCGCCGCTATACGGTTTTTGATATGGGTCAGAATTCCATTTATGAAGACGATGACCACAACTGCGATGCCATGCTGCGCGCGGCACGCCTGTGCTACCTGCCCGCCAATGAGCTTATGCTCAAGCTCATCCGCCGCTACGGCAAGGACTTTCGCGTGTCCTACGCCATTTCGGGCACAGTCCTTGACCTCTTTGAGCAGTACGTTCCTGAAGTGCTTGAAAGCTTTACGGCCCTGGCGCAAACGGGCTGCGTGGAATTTGTGGCCGAAACCGCGCCGCATTCCCTGGCCTTTCTCTATTCCCGCCAGGAGTTTGACCGCCAGGTGCAGGCACAGGCGTCCCGCCTGAAAAAGCTCTTCGGCGTCAAGCCCGTGACCTTCAAGCATACGGAATGCGTGTACAACAACGACCTCGCCGCCGCTGTGGCCGAACTCGGCTTCAAGGCCGTGCTGGCCGAAGGCACGGATCAGGTGCTGGGCTGGCGCAGCGCCAACTACCTGTACCAGCCCGTCAGCGCTCCGGAACTTGGCCTGCTGCTGCGCAACACCAGCCTTTCCAACGACATAGGCCTGCGTTTTTCCGACACGGCCTGGCCCGCATGGCCCCTTACGGCCGACACCTTTGCCTCCTGGTGCCACGGCCTGGCCGATTCGGCCGATGTCATCAATATCATCAACGATTATCATGTGTTCGGCCTGCGTCACAGCAGGGAATCGGGCATTTTTGACTTTCTGGAAGCCCTGCCGGAGGCCCTGCTGGCCCACAATGATTTTCACTTCGCCACGCCCGCCATGGCGGTCAAACAATTCAAGCCTGTGGGCAAGATGGACATCCCCCAGTTCATATCCTGGGAGGACGAGAGCGGCGACCTCACCGCGTGGCTTGGCAACGACATGCAAAAAGACGCCATACACGCCCTCTACGCCCTTGCCTCACGGGTGGATCGCAGCGGATCAGCCGAACTGCGCCACGATTTCGACAGGTTGCAGACCGCCGACCACTTCCGCCACATGTCCACCAAGTGGTTTTCCAGCGAGGCCCCGGACAGGCCAAGCCCCTTTGGCAGCCCCTATGACGCCTACATCACCTTCATGAACGTGCTGGCGGACTTTGAAATGCGCCTCAAGGCCGTTGAAGAACAGCAAAAGGCTCCCGACCCGGCCAAGGCTGCACCGGCCAAAACAGCCCCGGTAAAGCCTGGCCCGGCAAAAAGCCGCACAGGCCAAAGCCCCAAAACGCAGCCCAAAACTGCGAAAAAAGCGCCGGGCAAAGCACAGGCGTCCAGCAAGGAAACAGCAGGGGGCAAAAAGCCCGTGACGGGCGCAAAAGCAGTGCCAGCCAAAAAGGCAGAGCCTGCCAAAAAGACGGAGCCAAACCCAAAAACTGCAGCGGGCAAGAAAAAAGCCGCCGCCAAGGGCACGGCCACCACAAAAGAAAACAAGCCCGCCGCTTCGCCCGCAGGAGCGGATCAACCTTGAGAGCACACAAAGGCCACGGCACGCCCGTGACGGCGCTCATCTGCGGGGATGTCCCGCGTGAGCGTCTTCACGGCAAGCGCCTGCGCATCCTGCCGCCAGCCCGCGTTCACGCGCCGGGCGGGCGTCTTGGAAGCATTGGGAATGGATATTCTCAATGCGAAAATGCTCTAATATGGCCAGTGAAACAGCACTCGAACGCCCCCCAACATGAAAGGGCCACCCCCCACAGTCGTGGCCCTTACTGATATCTTGAGCAAGGAGATGACATGGACTTCAATTCCTCCCTGGTAACCCTGTTTGAAGTGAGCTGGGAAGTCTGCAACAAGGTGGGCGGCATTCACTCTGTCGTCACCAGCAAGGCCCTTCAGGCCGTGGAGCACTTCGGCGAAGACTACTTTCTTCTGGGCCCGGCCCTGAAAGAGAATCCCGGCTTTGAAGAAACCGACGAGCACGCCTGGGACTCCCTGCGCATAGGTCTTGCCACCCGTGACCTCAAATGCCGCCTGGGCCGCTGGAACATACCCGGACGCCCCAAGGTCATACTGGTGGAGTTCGACAAGCGCTATGCCAGCAACCAGCTGCTCTTTGAAATGTGGAAAAACTACGGCGTGGATTCCCTCTCCGGCGGGTGGGACTATATTGAGCCCGTCATGTTCGCCGCGGCCTGCGGTGAAGTCATCGCCGCCGTGCACGAAAGCCGTGTGGTGCCCATGCAGGGGCACAGCGTGGCCCTTTTTCATGAATGGATGTGCGCCGCGGGCCTGCTCATGGTCAAAAAGCTCGCGCCGGAGGTGGGCACGGTCTTTACCACCCACGCCACCATGCTGGGCCGCGCCCTGGCCGCCACCGGACGCGACATTTACAGCAACATGCGCAACATCAATCCCGCCAACGAAGCAGCGGCGCTGAACATCACGGCCAAATGGTCCATGGAGAGCACCGCCGCGCGCGAGGCCGACGCCTTTACCACCGTCAGCCCCATCACCGGCGAGGAATCCACGGTCTTTCTGGGCCGCCAGCCCGACGTCATCACCACCAACGGTCTTGATCTGCGCGTCATACCCGACTATTCCGAAGACCGCAGCGTGCCCTCGGCCTCGCGGGCAAAGATAATGGAAGCCGCAGGCCGCTTTTTGCGCGGCCCCCTGCCGGATCACACCCGTATCTTCATCATTTCAGGCCGCTACGAGATGCACAACAAGGGCGTGGACATCTTTCTGGACGCCCTGGCCCAGGCCGACCGCAACCTGTCCGGCACCGAGACCTCCATTCTGGTGCTCTGCATGGTCATGGGCGGCCACACGGGCGTCAACCCGGCGGCCGTGTCCGGCGACCCGGCTGAAACGGACAACGGCCAGCCCTTCATCTGCACCCATTATGTGTGGAACGCCCCGCAGGATCCCATTATCAGCGCCTGCCGCCGCCTCGGACTCAACAACAGTCCTGAGCGACGCATCAAGGTGATCTTTGTGCCCGCCATGCTTGACGGGCATGACGGATTTTTGAACATGCCCTACGAAGAAATCCTGGCCGCCTGCGATGTGGGCTTCTTCCCCTCCTGGTACGAGCCATGGGGCTATACGCCGCAGGAAAGCGCGGCCTGGGCCGTGCCCACGCTCACCACCGACCTTTCGGGCTTCGGCATGTGGGCCAGGGAAAAGATGAAGGAAGAGGGCATGGATCACAGGGGCGTCTACGTCATGCCCCGGCGCGGCATGAACTTTGAGCAGAGCGCCAAAGTGCTGCACGAAAAAGTGCTTGTTGCCGCCACCTGCGCTGCCGAGGACATGCACTCCTGGCGCGGTTACGCCCGCGCCCTGGCCGAAAAAACATCCTGGAGTTATTTTTTCGATAACTATGTTAAGGCATTCAATATAGCTCTCACCAAGTCCGAAACCCGCGCCGATCACGACGCAGGGCACGGCGCGCTCACACGGGTGCTCACGGCCTCCTGCTCGGCCACACCCTTTCTGCGCCCCATCATGGCAGTGGCCGAAGTGCCCCGCGAGCTTGCCCGCCTGCGCGAACTCGCCCAGAACATCTGGTGGTGCTGGCACGACTACGCCAAGGCCCTGTTCATGGCCCTGAACCCCCAGTTGTGGGAAGCCTGCCGCAATCCGCTGAGAATGCTTGAAGAGGCATGGCCCGCCCGCTTCAAGGAGCTCATGGCCAACGAAGAATACATGGACATGTACCACAGGGTGATGGAGAGCTTTGACGCCTATATGGCCGAACCCATCCGCTCCCTCAGTCAGGACGTGACGCCCGAACACCCCATTGTCTACTTTTCCACGGAATACGGGCTCAACGAGTCCATACCCATCTATTCCGGCGGCCTTGGCGTTCTTTCCGGCGACCACCTCAAATCCGCCTCGGACATGGCCCTGCCGCTGATAGGCATCGGCCTGCTCTACAAGAGCGGCTACTTCATGCAGGAGATCGATTCCAACGGTCGCCAGGTGGCCCAGTACCCCATCAACAACTTTGCCCAGATGCCCATAAAGCAGATGCAGGATGCCTTTGGCGAAGACATCTATGTGCAGCTTGAACTGCCGGGGCGCATCCTCTTCGCCCGCGTGTGGCGGCTGCAGGTGGGCCGGGTGACCCTCTTCCTTATGGATACGGACACCCCCCGCAACACCGATGAAGACCGCCGCATCACAGACCGCCTCTACGAGGCCAACCGCGAAACCCGGCTGCTGCAGGAAATTCTGCTGGGCCAGGGCGGCATGCGCCTTTTGCGGACCCTGGACATCATCCCCAGCGTCTACCACATGAACGAAGGGCATTCGGCCTTCATGGCGCTTGAAAGAGTACGCGACTGCATGACGCAGGGCATGGACCATGACGAAGCCATGACGCGCGTGCGCTCCAACACGCTCTTTACCACCCATACCCCCGTGTCGGCGGGCAACGAAGCCTTCTCTCTCGAACTTATGGGCCGCTATTTCACCGGCATGGCGCAAGGCCTGAACCTTTCGTGGCAGCAGTTTGTCAAACTGGGGCAGATCGAGGGCGGCGACAGCCAGTCCTTTGAAATGACCGTGCTGGCCCTGCGCCTTTCCTGCTGGGCCAACGGCGTCAGCCGCCTGCACGGCATCGTTTCCCGCCACATGTGGAACAAGTTGTGGAAGGGCCTGCCCACGGCCGAAACGCCCATAGGGCACGTCACCAACGGCGTGCATACCCCCTCCTACGTGGGCAGCTGGATGCACGAGTTGCTGCTCAAGCACCTTGGCTCCGGCTGGATGCAGTCCCAGCCCGGCGCTGATACATGGGACAAGGTGGACGGAATCCCCGACGAAGCCTTCTGGGCTGCACGCCAGAACCAGAAAGAAGCCCTGCTCGACGCCCTGCGCAAGCGGGTTCCCGTCTTTGCCCAGCGCTTCAAGCTGGACCCCGACACCCGCAAGAATATGGAGGCCCTGCTCAAGCCGGAAACACTCATTATCGGCTTTGCCCGGCGGTTTGCGCCCTACAAGCGCGCCACCCTGCTTTTTGCCGATCCCGACCGCCTGGCGCGCATTCTCAACAATCCCGACCGCCCTGTGGTGCTGGTCTTTTCCGGCAAGGCGCACCCTGCGGATGAGGCAGGCATAAACCTCATCCAGGAAGTCATGCGCATGTGCCAGGATCAACGCTTTCTGGGGCGCATCTTCTTTCTCGAAAACTACAGCCTGTCCGTGTCGCGGCTCATGTCGCAGGGCTGCGACGTCTGGCTCAACACGCCCCGCCGCCCCCACGAGGCTTCGGGCACCAGCGGCATGAAACTGCCCGTCAACGGCGGCGTGAACCTGAGCATCTCCGACGGCTGGTGGTGCGAGGGCTACAACAGGCAAAACGGCTGGACCATCGGCCCCGTGGTCACCAATGAACTGCCCAGCAGCGAGCAGAACGACTACATCGATGCCGAATCACTGTACGGCCTGCTGGAAAATGCCGTGCTGCCCCTGTACTTTGAACGCAGCCAGAACGGCCTGCCCACACAGTGGATAGCCATGGCCAAGCGCTCCCTCAAAAGCCTTACCGCCATGTACAGCAGCAACCGCATGCTCAATGACTACATCCGTCAGTACTATTTGCGGGCCGCACGCCGCCGCAGCATGCTGGCCGAAAACGACTGGGCCGCCTGCCGCCAGCTTGCCGCCTGGGCAAAAGACCTGCCCGCCCGGTTCGGCACCATCAAGGTGGAGGAAATGCTCATCAGCGGCGTGGAGAACAATACAATGATCTGCGGCGAGCCTGTGAGCGTTCGTCTGCATATCGACATCGGCGAAATGCAGCCCGAAGAAATCCTGGCCCAGCTTGTCATCGGCCGCGCGCTCATTGACGGCAACTTCATTGACAAACCCGAAATACTGCGGCTTGAACCCCGCACCTCGGACAATGGCAATGGAGGCAAAACCTACTCTGCCACCTACATACCCACGCACAGCGGACAGTACCGCTACGGCGTTCGCATCATGCCCTTCCATAAAGACCTGGCCTCGCCGCTTGAAACGGGCCTCGTCCTGTGGGCCTAGGCGGGGAATACGGGATGCACAACCGACCGGCATCGGCGGAGTGCTGTCACGTTGAGATGCTTTGTGGGGGAGGGACCCTTTTGCAAAAGGGTCTCCTCCCCCACACCCCCCAGACCAGATTACCTTTGAAATGTTACACATTTCAAAGGGGTCATTCTGCCGGAAATGCGATTTGCGGCAGAATCCACGCCACGTTGTGGCGCGCTGCACTCTCGCGCAGCGTTAGAGCATTTAACTTTTTCAAAGGTTAAATGCTCTAGCCAGTGCCGTCACGAGCGCCTTTCCTGGTATCTCTGCGTCGAACTTCACCTTTTATTCCGGTCGAGTACCACCAGAGTACACTCCCTGCATAAAAGGCTCGTTCTCCTTGATATAACTGGAAATTCATCTCGTGACGATACTGTCTAAAGCTTTTATTATCACTTGGTATAGCGGCTGCGTAACTACCCGCCGTAACGGGCGTGACACGCGGATATAATGCCGTTCAGACAGAAAGCGGGCCGCCACAGGGCGGCCCGCTTTCATTGCTGGTCATTGCTGTTTTTTGCTATTTCTTGCTGCTTCGCCGGAGCATGTTTGTGTAACAAAGCTTTGGACGGGCGGGCGGTTGTAAAAGATTGTTCACCAGAGGTGCACTGGCCCGGAAAGCATCGGGCAAGAAAACATCGGGCACAGAAAGCACTTGGAGTAGACAGCACACAGGCGCAAAAAACATGAGGCGAGTGGGCGGTTCCACTGCCCGCCCTGCGCTACCCGTTTTTCACGTCGGCGCGGCAGGTGAGCGTTGGCCCGTCCAGCATGCTCATGGCGTCAATCAGCAGGGAGCGGTAGCTGCCTGTGCCGCCCCCGACGCCAACCACCATAGCTTCAGCGGCAATTTCTCCTGCCACGCCCATGCTGCTGACAGCGCACAGGCAGGCCTGGGGCGCTTCTTCGGGCGCAGCCCCAAGGCAACAGCCGATGACGGCCGCCGACATGCAACCCGAACCCGTGATGCGCGCCATGAGCGGATGCCCGTTGCGCACCGTCCACACCCCCTGGGCATGGGCCACAATATCTATGGCTCCGCTGATTACCACCACGGCTCCCGTGCTGTCACTCAGCCGCCTGGCCATGTCGGACGCGCCCTTGAGGCTGCCCTCGGTCACAAGGGAGGCGTCCTCGGCGTCCACGCCTCTGGCCCTGGCGTCCTCTCCGGCCAGAAAACCTATCTCTGAAATATTGCCCTTGATGACCGCAAAGCGCACTTCACGCAACAGGCTTTGCAAAGCGCTGTTACGCAGGGCCGTAGCGCCCGCGCCCACAGGATCAAGCACCACGGGCCGCCCCAGGCTGTTGGCGCGCCTGCCCGCCACAATCATGGCCTCAACAGTGCGGCTGTTGAGCGTGCCTATATTGATGACCAGAGCCTGCGCCAGAGTCACCACATCTTCCACTTCGGCAATGTCGTCGGCCATTATGGGCGACCCGCCAGCGGCAAGAACCATGTTGGCGCAGTCGTTCACGGTGACGTAGTTTGTAATGCAGTGCACCACAGGCCCGCGCCGCCGCACGGTATCCAGAATATCCGCAAAGAATCTCATGCACTTCTCCTTCCGGCCACAGCCGGATCTCCATACGCAAACATACGCCGCTCTGGGGCGAAAAACGCCACGGCAGCCCTGAACGCGCCCTGCCGCCGGGCACGGAGGCCTAAGCGTAGCTTCAGCTGTTGCCCGCAGGGCTTGCCTGAACCGTTGGCGGGAACCGCCTTACGGGGCAGGACAGCATCGCTATGTATGAAGGCAGCACTACTATTTACCTGCGCAATTCCCTGCGCGCTTAAACCCCGTTGTGAGCGTGCCGCAACCCTTGAGAATGTATATTCTCAATGCTTCCAAGACGCCCGCATCCCCCAGAGCAATTTCAACGTGAAATTGCTCTGGGGAAGCATTGATTAAAGAGCCTCCTGGAAACGCGCTGGTATTTCGTTTGGCAAGGCGCTCTTTTTTTGAAGCAGGAGTGGACTCTTCCGTCCTCGACTGCTTCAAAAAAAGAGAAGCAACGCCGCCAAACGGAATAAATCAGCGTTTCCCTAAAAGGCGCTCGTGACGACACCGTCTAGGGTTTGATGTAGGCAAAACCCTCACGCTGCAAACGCACTATTTCCACCAGTCCCGCAGGCACGACTTCGCAGCCGGGCCAGAGGTCTTCGGGCGTCATGTTGTTGTTGGCCAAGGCATTGGCGCAAACCCGGATGCGCACCCCCTGTTCCTGCAAGGGCGCGGCCAAGGCGCGGAACTCTTCATTGCTCTTGTGAAACTGGATTGCGGAAGGGCCGTTGGCCACCACCACAAGTTGATAGCTCTCGTTGGGCAAGGCCTTGATGTAGTTGCTCGCATTCATCAGAACCAGCTTCAGGATGGCGGGTTCCTTGCTGTCTATGTGCAGGCAGAGATTGTAGTTCATATCCATTCTCCGGTAAAATTACAGCCGAAACAAAGGTGGCGACGCCGCGTTCATACAACGCCGCACACGGTACAAGTAGTAGCAGGGGGCAGGCCTTTTGCCAAGCGGCGCAGAGGCCTGATATCATCGTAGCCCAGCAATATTACTCATAAAAACGATACAATATGCGAATGTTTCTTGCTAAGAAAATCCATACAGCGTATAGTTACGTATGTGCAGTGTATTCAGCATAAAAACCCTGCGGCCCGCACGGCCCCTCCATGCCCAAAGCTCCCCCGGTAAGTACGTAGCCCCCTGGCTTGCACCGCTACGCGCGCTTTGCGCGTTGCTGCTCTTACTGCAGCTTTCCGGCTGCGGCCTGCTTTCGGCAAAGACCGAGGATCCCCACGAGCAAAAAGAGCAGGAATCCCTCGAGGCCGCATGGCGTGGCGACCCTGTGCCCTATACCCTGCGCATCAAGGTCAAGGACGGGCCATCCTCCCTTGAAGGCAAGATGAAGTCCGTGAGCCAGCTGGAGCAGCTTGCCAAGGAGCCGCCCGACAGCACGTTGGCCCTGGAACGCCGCGCCCGCGCCGATGTGGAAACAGCCGTCAAACTTCTGCACTCCCAATGTTATTATGAAGGCACAGCGGCCTTTGCTCTGGACGAAGAGACAAAGCCCGTGCGCGTGACCCTCACCCTTACGGCCGGGCCGCGTTACACGCTGGGCCGCGCCAGCGTGACCTACGATCCGCCGCCCGATGTGCCCGGCTATTTCAAGACCCGCGAGCGTGAAGTGGGCTTTTGGGGTCTGGAAACCAAAACCCTGCCGCCGCCGTCCTTTCCCACAACCCTGCCGGGGGTCGCCGTGGGTAAACCCGTGGTGGCCGACGCCCTGTTGAACGCCGTCGAAGATTTGCCCGAAAAACTGCGTACCCAGGGCTATCCCCTGGCGTCAGTGACCCAGTCGCGCTATACGCTTGACCCCGAAAAACGCCAGGTCAACGCCGACATCACCCTTGATCCCGGCCCGCCAGCCCTCATGGGCCGCATTGACGTGAAGGGCAATGCGGGCGTCAACGCCGCCTACCTGCAAAGGCTGGCCCTCTGGGTTCCCGGCGAGGAGCCGTGGGACGCCGAACTGGTGGATGATTATGCCAACAACCTGCGCGGGTTGGGGCTTTTCCGCTCTGTGGACATACGCCCGCAGGAAGAGCTGCTGACCAAAAATAGCGCCGCTGCCAACGGCGCGCCCACCAGAAACAAGGACGGCGTGCCCGTGCTGCCCCTGGAAGTGACCGTGGCCGAACTGCCCTTCCGTTCCGTGGGCGGCAGCGCCCGGTATGACACGGATACGGGTCTTGGCGTGGAAGGTTTCTGGGAGCACCGCAATCTTTTTGACAATGGGGAAAAGCTCGTGGTCAGCGCCCCCATCGCCACACAGGTTCAAGGCATCAAGGCGGCCTTTGAAAAGCCCGCCTTTCTTGTGCGCGAGCAGCGTCTGCTGGCGTCCGGCTCGGCCCTGCGCGAAAATACCGAGGCGTACAAAAGCACGGCAGCCAGCGCCTCCGCCGCGCTGGAGCGGCGCGTCTCGCGCTTCTGGTGGGCCAGCCTCGGTGCCGGAGGCCAGAGCGGCTCCATCAAGGAAAACGGCAAGTCCGAACAGTTTTACGGATATATAGGCCCCAGGGCCAGCGTGCGGCGCGACAGCCGCAACAATATCCTCAATCCCACGAGCGGTTCGGAAATCACCGTCAAGGCCAACCCCAACACAGGTTTTTACGGCGAAAGCTTCACGGTCATGGCCGGTTCGCTGGAAGCCAGCGGCTACTACGCGCCCTTTCACAAAGACGGACGGCCCGACGACAAGCTGATCCTGGCGGGCAGGGTTGAAGCCGGGGCCATGTCCGGCGCGGCCCTGCGCAACATTCCCGGCAGCCTGCGCTATTACGCTGGCGGCGCGGGGTCGGTGCGCGGCTACCCCTATCAGTCCGTGGGGCCGGAGGACAAAAACGGCGATCCCCTTGGCGGGCGCTCCTTTCAGGAAATCAGCCTTGAGGCGCGCTACAAGGTTACCGATGATGTGGGCATTGTGCCCTTTCTGGACGGCGGCATGGTCTACAGGGACGAAGTGCCACGCATCATAGGCGACATGGATTGGGGCGCGGGCATTGGCCTGCGCTATTTCACGCCCATCGGGCCGCTGCGGCTGGACGTGGCCACACCCCTGCGACCAAGGGACGGCGATCCTCCCATACAAATCTACGTGAGCATAGGGCAGTCCTTCTGATGACGAGCGCACCCACACATTCCGCACAGACCGACGCCACGGCGGACGGCTCCAGAGCCGGAGCCGGTTCGTCTGCTGCAGTTGGTTCTGGCGCAGCTGGTTCTGGCGCAGCTGGTTCTGGCGCGGCGGCATCTGGCGTGACTGGTTCTGGCGTGACTGGTTCTGGCGTGGCCGACACGGGGCCGGGCACGCCGAAAGGGTCTGGCGGAAGCAAGAACAACCGTGGCCCGGCTGCCCGCGTCTGGATTGCCCGCATATGGGCTGTGGTCTGGCGCGGGCTGATCTTTGTGCTGCTTTTGCTGCTGTTCTTTCTGGCTGGCGTACTGCTGGCCTTGCGCAATGAAAACGTCCAGGCCTGGATCAAGGACGAGGTCAATGCCGTTCTGGCCGCTTCAGCGGCAGAAAGCGGCCTGCATATCCGTTTGACGCAGCTTTCGGGCTCTCTGCCCTTCACGGCGCAAGTGGGCGTGGAATTGGCCGACGCCCACGGCCTGTGGCTGGACGCGCCGCACAACACCTTTGTCTGGGACTGGGCCGCCCTGCCGGGCCGTGTGCGCATTGCCGAACTGATCAGCAACGGGCCGCGCCTCTTGCGTTTGCCCGACCTGCCCCCGTCGCCTCCGGAGCCACCCTCGCCGCCGCTGACGGAAGCGTCGCTGCGTGAAACGCTTGGCGAGACGGTACGCACCATCAGCTCATTGCCGGGCTGGCTGCCCGATGTGCTTCTGGACAGGGTGGCCGTTGTGAACGCGCAGCTTCCTGCAAGCCTGCTTGGCGCGCTGCCGCCAGCCGATTCCACGGCTGATGCCAAGGCCGATGCCTCGCCTAGCGCCAGGGCAGACGCCAGGGCAGACGCCAAACCAGAAGCCAAGGCCGATGTTCCGGCCAATACCCCGGCCGCCGACACTCCTGATAGGGCCAAGGGCGAAGCATCACCCACTGCGGCTCTGCCCGCTCCCAGCCTTCCCCCAGACAAACGGTCCGCAGACAAACTGTCCGCTGCCAGCCAGCCCCCAGACAAACGGCTCACAGGCAACTATTTTCTGGCCACAGTTGAAGCCAACCTCAAGGCCGGAAGCACGGGAGGCAGGCTCACAGTCCTGCTGACTGCCCATGGCGCAAACAGTGCCCCTCTGCCCCTGCCCGGCGCGCCCAGCGGCGGCCTTGAGGCCCGCCTTGAAGTGAATTTCGCCCCGCGTCAATCGGGAACAGTCACTCCCTCGGCCATGGCGCTGACCGTGGACAGCACGCTTGAAGCCACTGTGCTGCCTGCCGGAAATGCCGGGGCCGCCCGGGCAGATCAGTCCGCCGGGGCGGACGCACAGGCTGGTCAGGCAATACCCGTCACCACGCCCGCCGCCACAGTTATGGGCACAACCGCGATCGGCACTGCTACTGCATCCGCTGCTGTCGCCACACCCACCTCTGCCGCCACTACGGTGGCAAGCGCGAGCAGCACACCGGGCACCACCACGCCCGCCACCACAGTTACTGCTGCTTCCGGCACAACCGCCGCAGCCGCCGCGCAGGGCACGAACAAAATCTCCACAACAAAAGCCGCCTCCGGCCCTTTGGCGACTCTGCTCGGCGATGGAGCCAGAATTTCGCTGGCCCTGGGCGCGGAAGTGGAAGCCCCCGCAAAACCCGGCGCTCCTGGTTCGCCTGAGGCCATGGCCACTGTCGCCCGCGTAGGGCTGAACAAATTCTCCATTCAGGCTGGCCCTCTTTCCACGACAGGGCATGCCTTCTGGCAAAGCACGCCCGCCGCTCCTGCCAAGGCCGCTGTGCCGCAGCCCGCGTCCCCACTGGACATGCCTGCGCAGGCCGCAACTCCTCAGGCAGAATCTGCACAGGGCGTACCTTCGCAAGCGCCCTCCGCACAGGCCGCGTCCCCGCAGGCCGCGTCACCACAGGCCGCCCCTGCACAATCCGCAGCCCCGCAGGCTGCGCCTGCGAAAGCTACACCGTCGCAAGCCGTTCCTTCACAAGCCACATTGGCGCAAAAAACTTCCCCGCAGGGATCGTCGTGGCTTTTAGGCCCTCTGGATGTGGATTTGCATGTCAGTGTCGCTCCCGCCAAAAACGCTCCCGCAACAGCCACGCAAGCTGCCGCCCAGGCCCCCGCGCAGACTGCCGCCCATACCACCGGCCAGGCCCCCGCACAGGCCCCCGCTCAGGCCACAGGCCATACCACTGGCCAGGCCACAGCCAAGGCCGCCGCGACCGAAGAAAGCGCGGATCCGCTGGACATGCTGGCCGCCCCTGCCACCGTGCGCCTCACCGCGACCGGGCCTTTGGCCGCTCCTGACCTTACCCTGCGCGTGGAATGCGCCGACCTGCGCGTGGGCACGCACAAACTTGAGCAGGCCATTGTGCACCTTGGCGCGGCCCCGCTGAACTGGCAGGAAGCCCTCGCGGAAGTGCAGGATCACAAACAGGATATTGCCGCCCCCAATGCCGCTCCGGCCGCCCCGGCAGTCGCATCCCCCAAAGTTCCCGACGCCGCGCCCAATAAAGACGCCGCGCCCCCAAAAAATGCCGCGCCCCAAAAAAATGCCGTGCCGGATAAAGATGCCGCACAGGATCAAGCCGTCACGCCCGCTAAAAAAACCGCACAGGATGCCAGTGCCGCGCCCCCCAAAGTCGCAGCAAACAGACCGCAACTCACGGTGCAACTGGACGCGAGCGGCCGCTGGGACGGTCAGCCCCTGAGCCTGGAAAGTCAGATTTTTGCGGGCCGGGGCGAAGAAGACATGCTGCAGGCTGGCCTGCGCAATCTGCGCCTCAACGCACTGGGGATTACAGCCGCCGGACAGGTGACGGCCTCTCTGCCCCCTGGTTCCATGCCTGCCTGTGACGGCAAGCTGGATGTGCGGGTGACCGACTGGGCGGCGCTTTCCACCCTTGTGCCGGGCGCGCGCCTTGACGGCGAGGCTGCCCTGAGCCTTGAACTGCGAGCCGACCGCGTGGCTGTGGACGCAACAGCCAGCAACACTGCCGCCACCAATGACCAGAACGGACACGGCACTGCCGCACAGGCTGCGCAGGCCGCCCAGGCCTCGCAGACAGGTCAATCTTCGCAGACAGGCCAATCCCGTCAGGCCGCTCAAAACTTGCAGACCGCCCAGGCCTCACAAACTGCGCAATCTTCGCAGACGCCCCGTGAAAACCCGCCCGCAACGCCCGCTGTGTCCGGCGGCGCTGCCAGGCCCGCGTCCGCCACGGCAGAACCGGCACAGCGCTACAGCCAGAAGGCCGAACTGCGCATCAACGTGCCCCGCCTGAACTACAGCGCCGGGGCCGCCGCCCCCCTTGTTCTGCGCAATCTTGCGGGCGAGCTCACGCTCAAGGATGCTTTCGGGCCGGGCAGCCTCACCGCGCGCATGGACCTTGGCAATGTTCAACAGGGCGATCTCTCCCTCGGTGCCAAGGTACGCGCAAACGGCGCTCTCAGCGGCCCCCTGGATGCCAGCGTGGAAACGAGCGGCACGGTGGCCACCCACGTGAACGCGCGCTGGCAGCCCGGCCTTGTGCAGGTGCAAAGGCTTGAGGCCCATTTGAGCGGACGCGATCTCGGCTTCCGCGCAACGCCGGGAGCCTCCCTGCGCTACGGCGATGACGGACTTGACCTCAAAGGGCTGGACATCCGCCTTGTTCCCGGCGGCAGACTGCGCGCCCAGGCATCTCTTGGGCAGGACAAGATGGACGTGCGCCTTGACCTTGAAGGACTCGCCCTCACCCCGTGGAAAAAATTTGTACCCGCCCTGCCCGAAGGCACGGTGCAAGCGCAGGCCCGTCTTACGGGCAGCCCTTCGCAGCCCGGCGGCAGCTTCCGCCTTGGCGTTCGGCAGTTGCGCATCCCCAGCAGCCCGCTGAAACCCCTCAATGTGGGACTCACTGGCCGCATCGAGGCAAGCGGCGGCTCCAGCGGCAGCCTTGTGGCCCAGCTGGATATGGACAAGGAGAGCATTCAGGCGCTGGGCGGCAGCGAAGCACGGCTTGAAGTGCGCCTGCCCCTGCTTTTCGGCAAGGACGGCCTGCCGCAGCCCAACATGCAGGGCCCCCTGCGCGGGCAGGTTCGCTGGCAAGGGGCCGCCGGGCCGCTCTGGTCCCTGCTGCCCATCGCGGATCAGCGCTTTGCGGGCAACGTGAACGTGGCCGTTGATCTGGGCGGCACCCTGGCTGCCCCCTCCGCCAAGGGCGCTGTTCTGGTGGACAAGGGCAAGTACGAAAACCTGCTCCAGGGCGTGCTGCTGACCAATATCGCCATGCGCCTCAACCTTGAGGAAGGGCGCGGCGGCAGTTCCGGCAAAAAACAGGGCGGCCTGCCCGGCGTGGCCCGGCTGGAACTGGACGCCTCGGGCGGCCTTGGCGGCAAGCTGCGCGTGGCCGGATTCGCCAGCCTTGACGGCAACAAGCTGGACATCAAGACCACCATAGACCATCTGCGACCCCTGAGCCGCCGCGACATACGCATCGAGCTTTCGGGTGAGGCGGGCGTAACCGGCAGCGCCGCTGCCCCGCAGGTGACAGGCAAGATCGTCGTCAACCAGGGGCTTATACTGCTTAACAAGCTGGCCGTGGGCGGCAGCGTCACCACCCTGCCCATAACCGAAGCGCCCAACCCGTTTCAGGTTGCGCAACAGACCTCCGCCTCCGAAAAGCCCGTTGCCCCCGAAAAGCCCGCCGCACAGGGCAACCTGAACCTGAATATTGTGATTCCCGGCCGCTTCTTTGTGGAAGGTCACGGACTTACCAGTGAATGGAAGGCCGACCTGCTGGTATCCGGCACTCCTGAAGACCCGCAGATCACGGGGCAAATCACGGCCATCAAGGGCACGTTCGATTTTCTGACCAAGATTTTCAAGCTCTCACGCGGCAGCATCACCTTTGCCGGGGGTGCCCTGAGTAACCCCCTGCTGGATATCAGGCTTTCCAATGAAACGCCCAACCTGACGTCCTTTGTGAACATATCTGGCACAGTGCGCAAGATGAAACTGACCCTGAGCAGTGAACCGGAAATGCCCAGAGACGAAATCCTGGCCCAGATTCTTTTTGGCAAAAGCACCAATGAACTGGGACGGCTGGAAAATCTGCGGCTCGCCGGAGCAGTGGCCCAGCTCGCGGGCTTTGGCTCCGGTGGCGGCGGCATCTTTGACCTGACCCGCAAGGCGCTGGGCGTTGATGTGCTGCGGCTGAACTCCACGCCAAATTCCACCTCTGGCGGCAAGTCCGAAGACGAAGGCATGGGTGCCGGCACCTCGGTGGAAATGGGCAAGTACATCACAGACATCATCTATCTGGGCATACAGCAGGGCATGAAGCAGGGCAGCACGGCCTTTGTCATACAGCTTGAAATCACGCCCCGCACCAACCTGGAACTGCGCTCAGAACAGCAGAGCACCTGGGGCGGCATACGCTGGAAGTACAATTATTAGAGCCAGTTCAGGAGACGTGTTTTGTGGGGGAGGCATTACGACAGCATTGCACATTTGATCTTTAAAGCGCATACCAAAAAAAATCTATTAATGCATTCTTGGGAGGCTTTATGTCAACAAATTTTGATGGCAATGCTGATTTTGCCGGATCATTTAAGCAAGACTTTGAAAAGCTGAAAAAAGAAACACAAAAGGTTTCCATATTGGTTGTGGGGGGTACCGGCACAGGTAAAAGCACCCTTGTAAATATAGTTTTTAAAAGAAAAATAGCCGAAGCTGGGGCGGGAAGACCCATTACAAAGGGCATCAATGGCTATGAAAATGATTATCTCCATATTTATGACAGTGAAGGCTATGAAAGTGGTTCTGCCAATCAGGAAAGATATGCAAAAATTGTAGAAGACTTTTTGAAAAAACAGAATAATAATGTGCGCACGGCTATTCATCTCTGCTGGTATTGTGTCAGTGCCCCTTCGGCTCGTTTTACGGATTGTGATAGTAAATTCATCATTGGCATGCCCAAAGAAATTCCCTTGGCAATTGTTCTGACAAAAATAGACGTTGCCACAGAAGAACAGGTTGAGGCTCTGAAGGCGTCCATCGGTGAATCTTGTCCCAATACCCCTGTTTTTCTATCAACAGACAAAGAAATTCCACATGATTTGGACGCGCTTGACAGATGGTCGCGAAAACAGCTCCCTGAAGCGCTGCGCAGAGCTTTCATTTCTGTTTCCAACCGCGATATAGATGCCAAAGAAAATGAAGGCAACACGATTGTTCTGTCGCATGCTGGTGGGGCATTTGCCACAGGCTTTACACCCATTCCATTCTCTGACGCTCCAATCCTGCTTACCAATCAAACTGTTATGTTGTGTCGCATTTGCTTGTTGTGGGACATGGAGTCCCTAACGAAAACTCTTGAGGCATCAAGTAGCTTGAGTACAGTTATGGGCATGATTGGAAAAACCATCGCCGGTAATATCCTCAAATGGATCCCCGGGATTGGGACTATTGCTGGCGGCATGATTAACGGCACGGTAGCCGCAGGCTTGACTTATGCGTTGGGGATTGCCGTGAACCGGCTTTGCTGCAAGATTACCAAAGACAGACTTAAGGGAGTCGAATACCCCCTTGAGCAGTATCTTACTCCAGAATTTTTTAATACACTGGAGCCTCTCTTTAAAATGTATGGGCAGAATAACAAAGATGAGGCTTAGCCATGTCCTCATTGAATACGAATACAAATATTCTTATTCTCGGAAAATCAGGAGTTGGTAAATCCGCGTTACTGAATTATATGCTGGATGAAGATGCGGCAAAAATTGGGCACGGCAAGCCTACGACAGGAGAGGGAATTCATAAATGTAAGCCATTTCATTATCGTGGGATCAGTTTCACAGTATATGATAGCTGGGGACTCGAGGCCGACAAGGAGAAAAAATGGAGGGAAATAATCGAGTCTGAGACGCATAAAAATGATGCAAAAGAGATGAAGGATTGGTTCCACTCTGTAGTATACTGCGTGGACGCCGAAAGAGCGCGAGTAGAGGATTTTGAAATATGTCAAATTTTGCGCCCTCTTATTGATGCCGGCAATCGTATACTTTTTGTGCTGACAAAAAGCGCGCTGAGTCCTGATAATACAAAAAAAACAGCATCAGTGCTGCACAGTGCATTTCCTGATTCTGCGTGCATCGCTGTGGAATCCGTCGCTGCTAAACTGTATGGGCGCACAACTGTTCAGCAGGGCCGTGAAGCCTTATTACAGCATTTTTTTCGCAATTTTTGGGACAACATCATACATAAGACCATTTATAAATATGAAAAAAATGCCATTAAGAATTTTCGCATTCAATTTACTTCGTCGGTGCTGCGTTATTTTGACGAAAAGGCAGGCTCATTAGGTATTTTTACCCACTATGGAGAAGAATTCAGAGATGACATTGTGGCGTTCGCAAAAGGAATGCTTATGACCATTCTTAGTGAAGAATCTCTAAAACTGAAAAAAAATATTTCCGAAGCGCAGAATCTGGTGGCTGAAGTAGTACATGCATTGGACGCTAAAACTGGCATTGACTTTGTACCCGATGCTTTTAATGATAGCGTTCACAAACACTTTAGCACAAATTGGGATAATAGCTTTGCAGAATATTTAGCAACTATAGTAGTATCTTTGCTACCTTTCGGCATATTTTTCAAAAAAGATATATATGAAAGTGTGATACTAAAAGCTTGTGCAAAGGTAAATGATCTGACAGAAGCGGCAATTAAATGCCAGTGTCGTAGTCTCCGTCAACATTACGGCGTTAAGGCAGAAAAAAACTAGTCGCGGCGAAATAGCTATGGATCGTGCTTGTAATGCCCCTCCCTTTTAGACGTTTGCTGTATTTTGTATACAATATTGAGTTTTGTATCTGAAGCGAGGGACTTGGAAACGGCGTCTTCCACGCATCACATCATAGCAATGGGAATCTGCCAATGCCCGAATACACTGGCAGGCAGCGATACACCATCGCACTCTCGCCACGCACGGCTTGACGCATCCTGCGGCAGTGCCGCAGGATGCTTATTTTCACAAGATTTCAGGACAACGAACATGCAACAGCACCCCCCTACCCCTGCTGCTGGGGCAGCGCCGCGTCTGCGCCGTGCCGTGACAGCCGATCATGCCGCCCTGGCCGACCTCTGGAAGCGCAGCGTTGTCGCAACACACCACTTTCTCACGCCACAGGCCGTGGACGAGTTGTATACTGCCATCCTGCGGGAATATCTGCCGGGCGTGGAGGAGTTGTGGGTGGCGGAATACGAGCCTTACAGCCCAAATGATCTCGGCCCAAATGCGCCAGCGGCTGAAGAGTCTGACAACACGGGCGCAAAACCTGAAGGCGCGGCGAACCCGCCCCTGCACAATATCTTCCACCCGAATACACCCGGCCCAGATGTGCGTGCCCCATATGTGCTTGCCCCGGATGTGCCCCGCCCAAATGCGCTCCGCCCTGTGGCTTTTATGGGCTGCAACTGGCCGCAGATAGAAATGCTGTTTGTGGAGCCGGAATGTTTCGGCCTTGGCATCGGCAAGATGCTTCTTGATCATGCGCGGCAGCGGGCCATGGCGGAAGGTGCGACACTGACCCTTGACGTCAATGAGCAGAATCCCGCTGCACTGGCTTTTTATGAACACATGGGCTTTGTGGTGACGGGGCGCTCATCAGTGGACGGGCAGGGCCGCCCGTACCCGCTGCTGCATATGCAATGGCCACGACCCTAGAGCGTGTCCCCTTTTTCAGAGGTACATTACCCAGACCAGAGTAACTTTGAAATGATGCTCATTTCAAAGTGTCATTCTACCGCAAATGCGATTTGCGGTAGAATCCACGCCACGTTGTGGCGCGTTGCACTCGCGCGCAACGATAAAGCCCGGTAACTTTTTCAAAGTTACCGGGCTTTATAAAAGTTTTAGGGGGTGGGGGCGTGGGGGAGGAGACCCTTTTTCAAAAGGGTCCCTCCCCCACAAGAAACTTCAAAAAAAATAAAAACCGTTAGCTGCTCTTGCGCTTGCCTGCGGTCTGGTACCGCTTTTGCGCCGAAAGTTCCGACTTGCGCAGGCGGATGGACAGGGGCGTCACTTCCACCAGTTCGTCTTCGCGCACAAAGTGCAGGGCATGCTCCAGCGTCATCTTTTTCACGGGCGTAAGGGTGACGTTTTCGTCCTTGCCTGAAGCGCGCAGGTTGGTGAGCTTCTTTTCCTTGGTGGCATTGACGTCGATGTCATTATCGCGATTGTGCTCGCCGATGATCATGCCTTCGTACACAGGGTCGCCCGGCTCCACAAAAAGAATGCCGCGCGGCTCAAGGTTATAGAGGGCATAGGCAACGCCATTGCCGGCCCTGTCGGCGACGATGGAGCCGGAATAGCGCGTAAGAAAATCGCCACGCCATTCTTCATAGCCGTCAAGGTAGGAGTTCATGATGCCCGTGCCCTTGGTGTCCGTGAGGAACTCGTCGCGGTAGCCGATAAGGCCACGCGCGGGCACGCTGAATTCAAGGCGCACACGGCCCGTGCCGTTGTTGATGCAGTTGACCATGCGGCCCTTGCGCTGGGCCAGCTTTTCAGTGACCACGCCCATGAAGGTCTCGTCGCAGTCCACATAGAGGCGTTCAATGGGCTCAAGGGTTTTGCCGTTTGCGTCCTTTTGCAGGATGACCTCGGGGCGGCCCACGGAAAGTTCAAATCCCTCGCGGCGCATGGTTTCGATAAGAATGGCCATCTGGAATTCGCCACGGCCCTTGACGAGAAAAGCGTCGCGGTCTGCCGTGTCTTCAACGCGAACGGCCACGTTGCGCAGCGTTTCCTTGACCAGGCGGTCATGGATGGCGCGGCTCTGCACCAGTTTGCCCTCGCGTCCGGACAGGGGGGAGGTGTTGATGCCAAAACGCATGGCCACGGTGGGTTCATCCACGCGGATGCGCGGCAGGGCGCGGGGATTTTCGCGGGTGCAGATGGTGTCACCGATGGTGACGTCTTCAATGCCCGCCAGCACGACGATGTCGCCGGGCTGGGCGGTTTCGACCTCGGCCAGTTGCAGACCGTCATACACCTGAAGCTTGGTGGCGCGCAGGGGGCGGGGCTGCCCGTCTTCGCCTATGCAGGCAAGAGATTCCTTGCTCTGCACATGGCCGTGCATGATGCGGCCTACGGCCAGGCGGCCCAGGTAGTCGGAATAGTCAAGGTCGGCCACAAGCATCTGGAAGGGCTGATCGGCATCATGCGCCGGGCCGGGGATATGCTTGAGGATGGCTTCAAAAAGCGGCGACAGGTCTTTTTGTTCGTCATCAATCTTGTTCATGGCCACGCCCGCGCGGCCGATGGCGTACAAAACCGGAAATTCGAGCTGCGCCTCGTTGGCGTCAAGGTCGATGAAAAGGTCGTAAATTTCGTTGAGCACTTCCTGGGGGCGGGCGTCCTTGCGGTCGATCTTGTTGATGACGACCACAACAGGCAGGCCAGCCTCAAGGGTTTTACGCAGCACAAAGCGGGTCTGGGGCAGCGGCCCTTCAGAGGCGTCCACCAGCAGGATGGCGCCCGTGGTCATCGAAAGCGAGCGTTCAACTTCGCCGCCAAAGTCGGCGTGGCCAGGCGTATCGATGATGTTGATCTTGACGCCTTTCCACGACACTGCGCAGTTTTTGGCGGCAATGGTGATGCCGCGCTCGCGTTCCAGATCCATATTATCCATGACGCGATCGTCAAGCTGCTGGCCAGCGCGAAGAACGCCGCCCTGCTTGAAGAGTGCGTCCACAAGGGTGGTCTTGCCGTGGTCAACGTGTGCTATAATGGCGACATTGCGAAGAGATTCATTGTGCTGCATAGAGCGCTTGCCTTTTGGTATAAAAAAAAGTGTCCGGGCAGCGCTTGTACGCATTTTTCAAAGTTTTGTCACCATTGCCCGTATGAGGCGACCCAGATTTTTGCCTGCCTGAGCAGCCACAAGAATGATTTCTTCCAAAGGAGCCGGGGTCATACAGTCCGGCAAATTTTTATTGGAAAGACAGGACAGGCCAAGCACGCGCATGCCCAGATGCCGCGCGGCGATGACCTCAAGCACGGTGCTCATGCCAACGGCGTCAGCCCCCCACTGCCGGTACATGCGCGTCTCGGCCGGGGTTTCCATTTCCGGGCCGTGCACGCCGATATACACGCCGCGCTCAAGCCGCAGGCCCATCTTGGCCGAAGTTTCCATGGCCAGGGCGCGCAAATCCGCGTCAAAGGGCACGCTCATGTCAGGGAAGCGCTGCCCCCACTGATCGCAGTTACAGCCCACCAGGGGCGAATGCCCGGTATGGTTGATAAAATCCGTCATGCACATGATGGAACCAGCGTCAAAGGTGGGGTTGAGCGCCCCGGCCGCATTGGTGATGATGAGGGTCCTGACGCCCATACCCGCCATCACGCGCACGCCCATGCACACTTCCGCCGGGGTGCGCCCTTCATATAAATGGCACCGCCCCTGCTGGATGAGCACGGGCCGACCCGGCGAATCGTCATCTTCGCCACAGGCCGTGGGGAACCGCCCCCACACAAAAGCGCCCACGTGGGAGTCCACACTTGATGCGGGAAAGCCCGGCAGGTCGGCGTAGGGCACGGCCACCCTTTCGGCCAGCCTGTCCGCCAGCCCGGAAAGGCCGGTGCCCAGTATGAGCCCTATGGGCGAGGCATTTTTTTCTGCGGAGCCGCACGATATGCAGCGCGCGCCAAAGGGTTGCGAAAAGGCGCCGCTGGCTGCCTCCAAAGCCGCACGCAGAGCCGCCGTCGCCGACTGGACTTCCTGCGAATTTTGCATATTATCCCCCCTGATTCCGATCTGGCGAAAAAACCGCAACCCAGCATCCGCAACGGGTACGCGATTTTTCCACCTGTACAGCGCCCGAGCGTGTGGATTTTCACACGGAAAGTGCGTATGCTCGTTCGATACAAACTCTGTATATCCCGCCCGGCCCTGTCCCACAAGGGCTAACGGGCAGATTCGACTCAATTTCCGGCTCGCCGTGCTTGCGGCTGCCCGAAATAAACAGACAACAACTATTTGCGCCGCTACGGCGCTGCATACGGAGACAGGCTTGGACAAAGCTCAGGAAACCATCCCCCTGCAAAAGCATAAAATTCTGGTAGCCAACAGGGGCGAAATCGCCATTCGCATCATGAAAGCCTGCCGCAAGCTGGGCGTGGCCTTTACTGCCATTTTTACCGCTGAAGACGCGGCTTCCGGGCACGTGCGCCTGGCGCGGGAAGAAGGGGGCGAAAAAAGCCTTTTCCGCGTCTCTTCCTACCACGACGCCAACGAACTCATGGCCGTGGCTGATGAGGCCGGCTGCACCGCCGTACACCCCGGCTACGGCTTTTTTGCCGAAGACTACCGCTTTGCCCGCCGCGTTGCCAAGCGCGACCGCAAGCTCATCTTTATCGGCCCCTCGTGGAAAATCATCCGCGAACTGGGCGACAAGATCAACACCAAGCGCCTGGCCCGCAGCCTGGGCGTGCCCACGGTGCCCGGTTCCGACCGCCCCATCTATGACGAGATGGAAGCCGAACGCATTGCCAAGAGCATTTTTGAATTTCAGGCCCAGCAGGGCATCAGCAGGCCCCTTGTACTTGTGAAGGCTTCGGCTGGCGGCGGCGGCATGGGCATTGAGGAAGTGTACGACCCGGATCAGTTCCGCTCCGTCTACCGCCGCATACGCAGTTACGCGCTGCGCCAGTTCAAGGATGAGGGCGTGCTGATCGAACAGCGCATCACCGACTTCAACCACCTGGAAGTGCAGGTAGTTTCTGACCGCTCGGGCATGAACCCCGTGCATTTCGGCACCCGCAACTGCTCCATCCAGTCCACCGGCCTGCAAAAGCGCATCGAGGTCGCCCCCGGCTTTGTGCCCGACGAACTCAAATATACCTTTGACGCGGGCAAGGTGCTGACCGACATCGTTCACTATTCCCTCACCATGGCCCGCAAGGTGGGCTACGACAATGTGGGCACCTGGGAATGGATAGTCACCCGCAAGGGCGAACCCTTCCTTATGGAGGTCAACACCCGCATCCAGGTGGAAAACGGCGTGTCTGCCCGCATTTCAAAGGTCAAGGGACAGGGCAACGTGGACATCATTGCCGAGCAGATCCGCATTGGCCTCGGCGAACCCCTGGGCTACGGCCAGTCCGACATCACCTTTGACGGCGTGGGCATTGAATACCGCCTTATTGCCGAAGATCCCGACAACAACTTTACCCCCTGGGTGGGCCGTATAGAGCGCTTCCAGTGGAGCGACCAGCCCTGGCTGACCATGCTCACCCATGTGCCGACCAAAGAACCCTACGAAATCCCGACTGAATTCGATCCCAACCTGGCTCTTGCCATCATCTGGGGCAAGGACCTGGAAGAAGCCAAGGCCCGTGGCCTTGAGTTTCTGAGTGACCTGCACCTTGAGGGACACAACGGCGCGGGCCAGGAACTGAAGTCCAATGTCAATTTTTTAGCGGCCAACACCGAACGGATCCTCCGCTTTTGAACAAGGAAAATGCATGATGGACAACGTGTCCAAGGCCACTCTGGGGCTTGAGGCCAGGCGCCTGCGCAAACCCGCAATGACGGGAACCCTGTGCAATGCGGCGCTGCAGGCCAAGATCATGAACGGGGGCGGTGTGGGACTGAATGTTCTGCCCGGTCTGCCCGGACTGCCCGGTCTATCTGGTCTGGGCGCAGCCCGCCCTGCCCTTGCCATGCGCAGCCCTGACGCGCCCGCCACAGTGCTGGCCGTCAAAAACTGCATGCCCGGCAACAGCCCGCTGGCCGCTCTGCACTCGTCCTACTCCCACTACCTTAAAACACCCGTTTAGCGGCACACGCGAGTCATGGATAACAACATAGAAAAACGCATCCAGAGCCTGCGCGACAGGCTCAGCTACCTGGTGGACATTTTCGCCGGCAAGCACAAAGACAA